>NZ_JACAPN010000017.1:200636-214358 GCF_013385665.1 Pseudomonas sp. D4002 | reverse complement strand
AGGCGTCGGCACAGTCGACATTGAGGGTGCCTGACCCACCGCTATCGCGGCCTCGCTAAAGCTCGACGGCTCCCACATTTGATCTTTGTCAGCCGCCAAATTGCAGGTGTCTGCTTGCACGAGTTGCACCAACCATACGAGCGCGGACTGAAGGCGGGAGTAGATCTCCTGTGGGAGCTGTCGAGCTTCAGCGAGGCTGCGAAGGCGTCGGCACAGTCGATATTGAGGGTGCCTGACCCACCGCTATCGCGGCCTCGCTAAAGCTCGACGGCCCCCACATTTGATCTTTGTCAGCCGCCAAATTGCAGGGGGACTGCTTGGATCGAGTTGAACCAGCCACACGAGCGCGGACTGAAGGCGGGAGTAGATCCCCTGTGGGAGCTGTCGAGCTTCAGCGAGGCTGCGAAGGCGTCGGCACAGTCGACATTGAGGGTGCCTGACCCACCGCTATCGCGGCCTCGCTAAAGCTCGACGGCCCCCACATTTGATCTTTGTCAGCCGCCGAACTGGAAGGTGCCCATGGCCAGCTTGGCCATCAGGGCGCCGGCGCCCAGTTGCACCAGCCACAAGGCCAAACCACCGAGGAATACGCCGAGCGCGACTTGCAGCACCAGGCTTTTCTGGCGCTTGGCGGGGGGTGGGCGCGGGGTGAAGTGGTCCAGTTCGTCGCGGTCGGCACGCAGGTCCAGGTCGTCGTTTCTCATAGGATACTCAAGGGGAAGGGACTGTCTTGCTGTCAGTCTAGGGGCAGCGGACTGAAAGCAGCGAATTTTTAGGGGCTGAACACCCGCTCTTGAAGGCAAACCACCCACCCTGTGGCGAGGGAGCTTGCTCCCGCTGGGCTGCGCAGCAGCCCCAATTCAGGCACCGCATTCATTCATAAAGTTCACGGTGGCAGGTTTTGGGGCCGCTTCGCATCCCAGCGGGAGCAAGCTCCCTCGCCACAGGGGGCGCGGTTTTCAGAATGAAAAAGGGGAAGCCATTGGCTTCCCCTTTTTTTGCATCACAACAGGCTTACAGCACCTGAACGATGGCCTTGGTCACTGCATCAATGTTTTTCTGGTTCAACGCCGCCACACAGATACGGCCGGTATCCAGCGCGTAGATACCAAACTCGTTGCGCAGGCGTGTCACTTGTTCAACGCTCAGGCCGGAGTAAGAGAACATCCCGCGCTGGCGACCGACGAAGCTGAAGTCGTGGCCCGGAGCAGCCTTGGCCAGGTCAGCCACCATCTGCTCGCGCATGCCGCGAATGCGCAGGCGCATTTCGGCCAGTTCCGCTTCCCACTGGGCGCGCAGCTCAGGGTTGTTCAGCACCGCCGCCACAATCGCCGCGCCGTGGGTCGGCGGGTTGGAGTAGTTGGTGCGGATCACACGCTTGACCTGGGACAGGATGCGCGCGCTTTCTTCCTTGGAGTCGGTGACGATGGACAGGGCGCCCACGCGCTCGCCGTACAGCGAGAACGACTTGGAGAACGAGCTGGACACAAAGAAAGTCAGGCCCGACTCGGCGAACAGGCGCACCGCAGCGGCGTCTTCGTCGATGCCGTCGCCAAAGCCCTGGTAGGCCATGTCGAGGAACGGCACGAGGTTTTTCGCCTTGACCACGTCCAGCACTTGTTGCCAGTCGGCCGGGCTCAGGTCGACGCCGGTCGGGTTGTGGCAGCAGGCGTGCAGCACGACGATGGACTGTGGCGGCAGGGCGTTGAGGTCTTCCAGCAGGCCGGCGCGGTTGACGTCATGGGTGGCGGCGTCGTAGTAACGATAGGTCTGCACCGGGAAGCCGGCTTTTTCGAACAGCGCCTGGTGGTTTTCCCAGCTCGGGTCGCTGATGGCGACGACGGCGTTGGGCAGCAGTTGCTTGAGGAAGTCAGCGCCGATTTTCAGGGCGCCGGTGCCGCCGACCGCTTGGGCGGTGATGACGCGGCCGGAGCTGATCAGCGGCGATTGCGCGCCGAACAGCAGCTTTTGCACGGCCTGGTCGTAGGCGACAATACCGTCGATCGGCAAGTAGCCACGGGCGGCGTGTTGCGCCACGCGAATGGCTTCCGCTTCGGCAACGGCACGCAAGAGTGGAATCTTCCCCTCCTCGTTGCAGTAAACGCCCACGCCAAGGTTCACCTTGGTGGATCGGGTATCGGCGTTGAATGCTTCGTTGAGGCCCAGGATTGGATCGCGTGGTGCCATTTCGACAGCGGAGAACAGGCTCATTTTTG
Organism: Pseudomonas sp. D4002; assembly: GCF_013385665.1. NCBI lineage: Bacteria > Pseudomonadati > Pseudomonadota > Gammaproteobacteria > Pseudomonadales > Pseudomonadaceae > Pseudomonas > Pseudomonas sp. D4002. Next base: position 212,142 of record NZ_JACAPN010000017.1, on the reverse strand, counting down.
CGGCAGCTCTATAGAGAGTGGAGGGACGTGTCGCGCTCCAGCCGAATGCACTAGAGCGGTGCACAAACGGGGAGCTAGTATAGAGGCCATCACTGCTCACGGCGACAGCCGAAACGGCTTTTCGGCCAAGTTTTTCGGTTTATTTACCGACCGTTAGTCTTATTGCAACATGGGTGACCAACGGCATGTAGGACGATTGCCTTGAAACCCGTCACATTCGCCTCCACTTCTACAGCTATCATGGTTTTTTCCTGCAACCTGCGCCGAACAGTCGCGGGTCGCGGTCTTTTTCGTCCCCGTTGCTGTTTCCGGCCCCGGGGTGACTCAAGAGGTACGTTATGTCGGATTTCCAGCTAGTCACCCGCTTCGAGCCCGCCGGCGATCAACCGGAAGCCATCCGCCTGATGGTCGAAGGCATTGAGGCCGGCCTCGCGCACCAGACCTTGCTCGGGGTGACCGGCTCCGGCAAGACTTTCAGCATCGCCAACGTGATCGCCCAGGTGAACCGCCCGACCCTGGTGCTGGCGCCGAACAAGACCCTGGCCGCGCAGTTGTATGGCGAGTTCAAGGCGTTCTTCCCGAACAACGCGGTGGAGTACTTCGTTTCCTACTACGACTACTACCAGCCGGAAGCCTACGTACCGTCGTCCGACACCTTTATCGAGAAAGACGCCTCGATCAACGACCACATCGAGCAGATGCGGCTCTCGGCGACCAAGGCGCTGCTGGAACGCAAGGACGCGATCATCGTCACCACGGTGTCGTGCATCTACGGCCTGGGCAGCCCGGAAACCTATTTGAAGATGGTGCTGCACGTCGACCGCGGCGACAAACTCGACCAGCGCGAACTGTTGCGTCGCCTGACGAGCCTGCAATACACCCGCAACGACATAGACTTCGCCCGGGCGAGCTTCCGCGTGCGCGGCGATGTGATCGACATCTACCCGGCGGAATCCGACCTGGAAGCGATCCGCATCGAGCTGTTCGACGATGAAGTCGAGAGCCTGTCGGCCTTCGACCCGTTGACCGGCGAGGTGATCCGCAAGCTGCCGCGCTTCACCTTCTACCCGAAAAGCCACTACGTGACCCCGCGCGAAACCCTGATGGGCGCCATCGAGGGCATCAAGGCTGAGCTGGTGGAGCGCCTGGAATACCTGCGTTCCAACAACAAGCTGGTGGAAGCCCAGCGCCTGGAACAGCGCACCCGCTTCGACCTGGAGATGATCCTCGAGCTGGGCTACTGCAACGGCATCGAAAACTACTCGCGCTACCTCTCGGGCCGCGAGTCCGGGCAGGCGCCACCTACCTTGTTCGATTACCTGCCGGACGATGCCTTGCTGGTGATCGACGAGTCCCACGTCAGCGTGCCGCAGGTGGGCGCGATGTACAAAGGTGACCGTTCCCGTAAAGAGACCCTGGTGGAATACGGCTTCCGCCTGCCATCGGCGCTGGATAACCGGCCGATGCGTTTTGACGAGTTCGAAGGCATCAGCCCGCAGACGATTTTTGTCTCGGCCACGCCGGGTAACTACGAGGCCGAACATGCCGGGCGGGTAGTTGAGCAACTGGTGCGCCCGACCGGCCTGGTGGACCCGCAAATCGAAATCCGCCCGGCGTTGACCCAGGTGGATGACTTGCTCTCGGAAATCACCAAGCGCGTGGCCCTGGAAGAGCGGGTGCTGGTCACCACGCTGACCAAGCGCATGTCCGAAGACTTGACCGATTACCTGGCCGACCACGGCGTGCGCGTGCGTTATTTGCACTCGGACATCGACACCGTGGAGCGCGTGGAAATCATCCGCGACCTGCGCCTGGGCGCCTTTGATGTGCTGGTGGGGATCAACCTGCTGCGTGAAGGCCTGGATATGCCGGAAGTGTCCCTGGTGGCGATTCTGGATGCGGACAAGGAAGGCTTCCTGCGGTCTGAGCGTTCGTTGATCCAGACCATTGGCCGGGCGGCGCGCAACCTGAATGGCCGGGCGATTCTGTATGCGGACCGGATTACCGGTTCCATGGAGCGCGCGATTGGCGAGACCGAGCGTCGTCGCGACAAGCAGATTGCCTACAACCTGGAGCATGGCATCACGCCGAAGGGTGTGTTCAAGGACGTGGCCGACATCATGGAAGGCGCAACGGTGCCGGGTTCGCGCAGCAAGAAGCGCAAGGGTATGGCCAAGGCTGCGGAGGAGAATGCCAAGTACGAAGCGGAATTGCGTTCGCCGAGCGAGATCACCAAGCGTATTCGCCAGCTGGAAGAGAAGATGTACCAGTTGGCGCGGGATCTGGAGTTTGAAGCGGCGGCGCAGATGCGCGATGAGATCGGCAAGTTGCGGGAGCGGTTGCTGGCTGTGTGATGACGGTTGTGGCGAGGGAGCTTGCTCCCGCTGGGCTGCGAAGCGGCCCCAAAATTCTGGGAGCGCTCCGCACTCCAGCGGGAGCAAGCTCCCTCGCCACAGGTTATTTCAGTGGGCTTCCCCAGCCTTAAGCCCCGCCGGCAACGCCTTGGTCAACAAGATCGCCACCATACTGATCCCCAGCGCCAACCCTACAAAATGGAACGCATCGTTGTAAGCCATGATCTGCGCCTGCTGATGCGCTATCTCACTCAACTTGCCCAACGCCGCCGTCTCACTGCCAAACGTCTCCGTCAGCCTGGCCATGCGCTCTGCCACCTGTGGATTGGTCGACACAATCGCCTCACGCAGGTAATCAAAGTAGGTCTTGGTGCGCGCATCCAGCAGCGTCGCCAGCAACGCAATCCCGATCGCCCCGCCCAGGTTTCGCAAAATATTGAACAGGCTCGACGCCGACCCCGCGTCCTTCTGCATGATGTATGCCGTGGCAATCAACGAAATTGTCACCATGATCAACGGCTGCCCCAACGCACGGATGATCTGGATCCGGTTGAACTGGTCGCCGGCAAAGTCCGGGTTCAGCACCCCCGATGAAAAACTCGCCAACCCGAACAGCCCGAACCCCAGGGTGCACAGCCATTTGGGCGACACGTACTTCATCAGCTTGGGCACCAGCGGAATCAAAAACAGCTGTGGAACCCCCATCCACATGATCACTTCGCCGATTTGCAGGGCGTTGTAGTTCTGGATCTGCGCCAGGTACAGCGGCAGCAGATAAATCGAGCCATACAACCCCACGCCCATCCCCAGGCTCGAAATACTCGACAGCCCGAAATTGCGATTGCCGAGGATGCGCAGGTTGATCAGCGGGTTGGGCTTGGACATCTGCACGATCACAAAGGTGATCAAGCTCAACAGGGCGACGGTGCCCAGGCTGACAATCAGGCTGGATTCCAGCCAATCCTTGCGATGGCCTTCTTCCAGAAACACCTGCAAACACCCAAGGCCCACGGCCATGGTAAGGATACCGAGATAGTCGGTGCTTTTGAGCAGGTCCCAGTTGGAGTCCTTTTTCTCCAGGCCGTACAGCAGCCCGGCGATCATGATCAGGCCCGGTGGGATGTTGATGTAGAAGATGTATTCCCAACCCCAGTTTTCCGTGAGCCAGCCGCCAATGGTCGGGCCGATGGACGGGGCGAAGGTGGCGGTCATGGCGAACATGGCCATGCCTTTGGCGCGGTGATGTTCGGGCAGCTTGATCAGCGTGAGGGTGAACGCCAGGGGGATCAGCGCGCCGCCGGTAAAGCCCTGCAGCGCGCGGAATACGATCATGCTTTCCAGGCTCCAGGCCATGGAGCACATCAGCGAGGCGATCAGGAACCCGCCCGAGACCCACACCGCCAGCCGACGCGCCGACAGCAGCTGCACCAGCCAGGCGGTGAGGGGGATCATGATGATTTCGGCCACAAGGTAGGAGGTGGAAATCCACGAACCTTCTTCCAGGGTGGCCGACAGCGCGCCCTGGATGTCCTTGAGGGAGGAGTTGGTGATCTGGATGTCGAGCACCGCCATGAAGGCGCCGAGCATTACGCTCATGACTGCTATCCAGTCGCGCCGGCTCGGTTCGCCTACCGGCGGCAGCAGTTGATCACCGGCCATCGTGCGGGTCTTGGATGTTCACTTTGACCGTCACCGACATGCCCGGGCGGATTTTGCCTTGCAGCGGGTTGTCGGCGGCGAAGGTCAGTTTGACCGGAATCCGTTGTACGACTTTGGTGAAGTTGCCCGTGGCATTGTCCGGCGGCAGCAGGCTGAATTGCGCGCCGGAGGCGCCGAACAGGTTGGCGACGCGGCCTTCGATTGGAGTATCGCTGTAGGCGTCGAATGTCAGCTCGGCTTTTTGCCCAGGCTGCATATGGCCGATCTGGGTTTCCTTGAAGTTGGCCTGCACCCAGATGTCCTGGTCCGGGACGATCGACAGCAGGTAGGCGCCGGCCTGTACGTATTGACCGTTGCGTGCGGCACGCTGGCCGATCAGGCCGCTGATGGGCGCGTGGATTTCGCTGCGGGTCAGGTTCAGTTCGGCCTGGGCCAGGTCAGTCCTGGCGTTGGCGATCATCGCGTCGAGGCGCTTGATCTCGGCGTTCAGGGCGTTGACCTGCTGGCGCTGGCCCTGCAGGTCGGCCTGGGCCATGGTCACCTGGGAGCGGGCGATGTGGTTGTCGGCGTCGAGGGTGGTGACCCGTTCTTCGGAGACATAGCCGGGTTTGCGCAGGGTTTGTGCGCGGTTCAGGTCGATCTGCGAGCGGCCGAGGGTGGCCTGGCTGGACGAGACCTTGGCTGCACCGGCGGCGATCAGGCTGGCTTGCTGGGTCAGTTTGCTCTGGGCCTGCACACGCTCGGCTTCGCGCATGGCCAGGGCGGCGTTGGCGCGGTCGACGGCGAGGTGGAAGTCGTCGCCTTCGAGCTTGACCAGCAGTTGGCCTTTTTCCACGTGCTCGTTGTCGCCCACCAGCACCTCGACGATGCGCGCACCCAGTTGGCTGGAGACCCGGGTGATCTCGCCCTGGACGTAGGCGTTGTCGGTGCTTTCATAAAAACGGCCCTTGAAGAACCACTGGGCGAAAAAGCCCCCGGCGATCAGGACCACGATAAACAGGAAGATAAACAGGCGGCGTTTGAGCGGGGCAGGCATGGCAATAATGTCGTCGACAAAAGGTAATGGAATATAGCCAGCGAACGGTCTGGCAAATAGCCATGTCGAGACTTGAGACCGGAGCTTGTCTCATATGCCCTTTGTTCGCCTCCCCACGCTGGAGCCCAAGGGCTTGGGGCTGTTACCATTCGCCCCTTGTTTCATTTTCAGTTTTATCGCCAATTCGAGACCCGCCATGACCACCGTCCGCACGCGCATCGCGCCATCGCCTACTGGGGATCCCCACGTAGGTACTGCTTACATCGCCTTGTTCAACTACTGCTTTGCCAAGCAGCATGGCGGTGAATTCATCCTGCGGATCGAAGACACCGATCAACTGCGCTCCACGCGCGAGTCGGAACAGCAGATTTTCGATGCGCTGCGCTGGTTGGGCATTACCTGGGCCGAAGGCCCGGACGTCGGCGGCCCCCACGGCCCGTATCGCCAGAGCGAGCGCAGCGACATCTACAAGCAGTACACCCAGCAACTGGTCGACATGGGCCACGCCTTCCCGTGCTTCTGCACCGCCGAAGAGCTGGACCAGATGCGCGCCGAGCAGCAGGCCCGTGGCGAAACCCCGCGTTATGACGGCCGCGCACTGCTGCTGTCGAAGGAAGAAGTGGCCCGGCGCCTGGCTGCCGGCGAGCCGCACGTTATCCGCATGAAGGTGCCGAGCGAGGGCGTGTGCGTGGTGCCGGACATGTTGCGCGGTGACGTCGAGATCCCGTGGGACCGCATGGACATGCAAGTGCTGATGAAGACCGACGGCCTGCCGACGTACTTCCTGGCCAACGTGGTGGACGACCACCTGATGGGCATCACCCACGTACTGCGTGGCGAAGAGTGGCTGCCATCGGCGCCGAAACTGATCCTGCTGTACGAGTACTTCGGCTGGGAACAACCGCAGCTGTGCTACATGCCGCTGCTGCGTAACCCGGACAAGAGCAAGCTGTCCAAGCGCAAGAACCCGACCTCGGTGACCTTCTACGAGCGCATGGGCTTCATGCCCGAAGCGATGCTCAACTACCTGGGCCGCATGGGCTGGTCGATGCCGGACGAGCGCGAGAAGTTCTCGTTGCAGGAAATGGTCGATAACTTCGACCTGTCTCGTGTGTCCCTGGGTGGGCCGATCTTCGACATCGAGAAGCTGTCGTGGCTCAACGGCCAGTGGCTGCGTGACCTGCCGGTGGAAGAGTTCGCCAGCCGCGTGCAGCAGTGGGCGTTGAACCCCGAGTACATGATGAAGATCGCGCCGCTGGTGCAGGGCAGGGTGGAGACCTTCAGCCAGGTCGCACCGTTGGCGAGTTTCTTCTTTGCCGGTGGCGTGAACCCGGACGTGAAGCTGTTTGAGTCGAAGAAACTCTCGGGTGACCAGGTTCGCCAGTTGATGCAGTTGATCCTGTGGAAGCTCGAAAGCCTGCGCCAGTGGGAGAAGGATGCGATTACCGCGACTATCCAGGCGGTGGTTGAATCCCTGGAACTGAAATTGCGCGATGCGATGCCGCTGATGTTTGCCGCGATCACCGGGCAGGCGAGTTCGGTGTCGGTGCTCGATGCGATGGAAATTCTGGGCCCGGACCTGACTCGCTTCCGTCTGCGCCAAGCCCTTGATTTGCTTGGTGGTGTGTCGAAGAAAGAAAACAAGGAATGGGAAAAGCTGCTGGGCGCTATCGCTTAAGCACGCCGTTGTAACGGCCAAACCCCGGTTTTCCGGGGTTTGCTCGGTAAGTGATTGTTATCTCGGCAAAAAATTTTGAAAATTGTTGAAAATAAATTTGACACGTTTCGAATACGCCATTAAGATTCGCCCCGTCCTCACCGACGAGGGGCTATAGCTCAGCTGGGAGAGCGCTTGCATGGCATGCAAGAGGTCAACGGTTCGATCCCGTTTAGCTCCACCAATTTACAGGTTCAAGGTCTGGCCACACCGTCCTTGAATTCGATCAGTTCTCAGCGCTGATCAGTTGTACAGAAGGTTTGTGTCCCCTTCGTCTAGTGGCCTAGGACACCGCCCTTTCACGGCGGTAACAGGGGTTCGAGTCCCCTAGGGGACGCCACGATTACCCGCTCTGCGGGATTTTTAAGGGTCATTCAATTATTGAATGGCCCTTTTGTTTGTCTGGCGTTTGGCCAACCCTCCTTCCTTTTTCCCTGAATGTTCTTCTGACCAATGGTCATGCCTGTGGCTTGCGAAATATTATTATGGTAATAATATTCGAAGCATGAGATTCGGAGGCAACGATGAACGATAAAAAAGCGCAAACCCGTGAACGCATTCTGCAAGCTGCCGGCGCCGCCCTGGTACAACGCGGCCCGGCCGAGCCGAGTGTGGGTGAAGTTATGGGCGCGGCGGGGCTTACCGTCGGCGGTTTCTACGCGCACTTTGAAAGCAAGGACGCACTGATGCTGGAGGCCTTCACCGAGTTGCTGGCCCGGCGTCGCGCCGCCGTCGATGACATGGACTCCTCGCTGACCGGTGAAGAGCGTCGCGCGCTGGTCGCAGCGTTCTACCTGTCGCGTAAACACCGTGACTCCACCAGCCAGGCGTGCCCGATCCCGTCCACCGTGGGCGAGATGAGCCGCCTGCCGGACGAATTTCGCCAGGCCTTGAACGAACACTGCGAACTGATGGCAGCACAGCTGGCCGCCAGCCCGGAAGACACCGACAAGGCCTTGGCCGACATGGCGCTGATGATCGGCGGCTTGTCGCTGGCCCGCGCCCTGGGCCCGGGTGAGTTATCGGATCGTGTATTGCGTGCGGCCAAGTCCGCAGTGCGTTAAGAACGGCTTCTGGCCTGAGGGATGAGCGATGGGCACGTTGAAATGGATTCGTGGCGTCAATGGCACCCTGGGCCGGCTGGCGCCGCAAACGGTGGCCAGCAAGATGCGTCGGGTGTTCATGACGCCTCGCGATTTGCCGCCCCGTGATTGGGAGCTGCCGCTGCTGGCGCAGTCCGAGCGCATCACTTTGCGTTTCGGCCTGTCGGCGCTGAAGTGGGGCCAGGGCCCTGCGGTGCTGTTGATGCACGGCTGGGAAGGGCGCCCGACGCAATTCGCCAGCCTGATCAGCGCATTGGTGGAGGCGGGTTATTCGGTGGTTGCGCTGGATGGTCCGGCTCACGGGCGTTCGCCGGGGCGCGAAGCCCATGTGCTGCTGTTTGCCCGTGCCATGCTGGAAGCGGCTGCCGAACTGCCACCGCTGCATGCGGTTGTCGGTCACTCCATGGGTGGGGCCAGCGCGATGTTGGCGGTGCAGTTGGGCTTGCGCACCAAGGCGTTGGTCAGCATCGCCGCACCCTCGCGGTTTCTCGACGTGCTGCGCGGCTTTGCCGGCATGGTCGGTTTGCCGGCGCGAGCGCGTTCGGCGTTTATCCAGGAGGTCGAGCTGACGATGGGCATGCCTCTCAAGCACCTCGATGTCGCCCACTATCAAATGAATATCCCGGGCCTGATCGTGCATGCCGAAGACGATACCTTCGTCTCGGTCAAGGCTTGCCAGGTCATCCATGACGCCTGGTTCGACAGCCGCCTGCTGCGCCTGGAGCAGGGCGGGCACCAGAAAGTGCTGGCGGATCCGCGTGTGATCGAGGGCGTGCTGGCGCTGCTGGCCGGCCGCCACGTGCCGGAGCGCCAAACCGCCTGAGCCATGGGTTACACTGCTCGCCGCCGACATTAATCGACCGGGAGCACCCCATGGGCTGGGATTTGGCAACGCCGTTTATCATCGATCTGCAGGTCGGTGCCGACGACATCGACGGTCTGGGGCACGCCAACAACGCCGTTTACGTGTCCTGGCTCGAACGCTGCGCCTGGCGCCATTCCCAGCGCCTGGGGCTGGACCTTAGCGAGTACCGCAGGCTGGATCGCGCGATGGCCGTGGTGCGTCATGAGATCGATTACCTCGCCGCCGGTTACGAGGGCGATGAGCTGCAGTTGGCGACCTGGATCGTCGACTGGGACCAGCGCCTGAAAATGACCCGACGCTTCCAGCTGGTACGCCCGCGTGATGGCGCTACCTTGCTGCGAGCGCAAACCACCTTTGTCTGCATCGAACTGTCCAGCGGCAAGCCCAAGCGCATGCCGTCGGAATTTCTTGAGGGTTATGGCCCTGCGCTGCAAGGCGAATTACCTGCCAGCGTCTGAAACCAGTAAACTGCGCCACGTTTTTCGTTGAGTGTTTTCCATGCAAATTGCTTTGGCGCCCATGGAGGGGTTGGTCGACAACATCCTGCGGGACGTGCTGACCCGGGTCGGTGGTATTGATTGGTGCGTGACCGAGTTCATCCGGGTCAACGACCGCCTGCTGACGCCTGCCTATTTCCACAAACTCGCCCCTGAGTTGCTGCACGGTGCCAAGACCGCTGCCGGCGTGCCGCTGCGTGTGCAGTTACTCGGTTCAGACCCGGTGTGTTTGGCGGAAAACGCCGCCCTGGCGTGTGAGCTGGGCTCTCAGGTGGTTGACCTCAACTTCGGTTGCCCGGCCAAGACCGTGAACAAGTCCCGTGGCGGTGCGGTGCTGCTCAAGGAGCCGGAGTTGCTTAACCAGATCGTCGAACACGTACGGCGTGCGGTGCCGGCACATATTCCCGTCACGGCCAAGATGCGCCTGGGCTTCGACAGCCCCGACGGTGCCCTGGTGTGCGCCACGGCCCTGGCCGAAGGCGGCGCAGCACATATCGTGGTGCATGCCCGCACCAAGGCTGACGGCTACAAACCTCCGGCGCACTGGGAGTGGATCCCGCGTGTGCAAGAGGTGGTCAAGGTGCCAGTGTTCGCCAACGGTGATATCTGGAGCGTTGAAGACTGGCGGCGGTGTCGCGAAATCAGTGGTGTCGAAGACATCATGCTCGGTCGCGGCCTGGTGGCCCGTCCCGACCTGGCCCGGCAGATTGCTGCCGCGCGGGCCGGGGAAGAGGTGGTCGAGATGACTTGGGCGCAGATGCAACCCATGCTCCAGGAATTCTGGCGGCAATCCGTTGAGCAATTGACCGAGCGCCAGGCGCCGGGACGCTTGAAGCAATGGCTGGCGATGCTGACCCGCAACTATCCCGAAGCAGTTGAACTATTTACGCTGATGCGGCGGGAAACCGACCTGGAGCATGTAGGACGATTGTTAGGGGTGCCTGATTCGGTTGCGCTGCAAAATTGAGTACATATATATAAGCGTTTCAATTCAGTAAGAAAGGGTGCCGTGGGCGCCCTTTTTTTTGCTTGAAATAAGGCCGCGGATCGTTAACAGCGAGTGTTTGTGGGCACGTGACTAGAGCTTTTTGATTGCTTTATATATGTGAGCAAGTTTCTTGTTTGCTACAGAGTCTTGCGGTGTCAGCGGCGCATATTTTTAAGTTTTGTTAGTTGGAGTATGAGGGGCGCGCGCAATAACACAGATATGAATGACTGGCGTGGGTGAGTGATTTCATCAATTTGCCTTAACGGCTGACTGTTGCCTGATATATCCATTTTGCCCACGGCGACCACCGGGTAAGCATGATGTTTTACGGAAAGTCCATAGGATAAAGTCTCTATTTTCATTTGATTTCCTTATGTGAAGGCCGATTTTCGGAACCCGATGCTCGCAACACCCACGAAAGTAGGGAGTGTGCAGCACTCGGGTTTGTTTCCAGTCCAGAACCTGGACGGTCTGTTTGCAGACCGCTGAAGGAGTTTTGGCAATCACTGAATAAGGATTTGTTTATGTCTAATTTGTCGGTCAATAATTTCCCTCGCTTGACTAATGACTTCAATCAGCAGAATGCAGACCTGCCAAAGTCTGTCGACAAGAGCGCCGGCGAAATCCGGGCGAATACGCCCGGCACAGTATTGAAAAACAATCCCGCCGTGGTGACGGATGGAACCGTCACCTTCAACAAGGATGCACTCGAGAAGTTGTTCGAGTTGTTTGAATATGCATTCAAGGCCATACGGAACATGCTGTCCGGACAGGGCGGGATGCCCAAGTTGGTACCCGATGCTGGCCCGCTGCCTAAACCCGAAAAGAGTAGCGATACTCCGGTGAACGATAAGGCGGACAGTAAATCGAATGTGCCGGACACTGCGGCCAAGGACAAGGCGGGGACTGACTCGCAAGTACCGAACACTGTAGCCAAGGACAAAGCCGAGACCAACTCGCCGGTATTGAACACTGCACTCAAGGACAAGTCCGGGACCAATCCTGAGGTGTCGGTACAGAAAGACAAGCCAGCAAACAATCCAGCGGTCCCGAGCTCCGAGGTTAAGGTAACGCCTAAACCCCTGCCAGAGCCCCGCAGGCCAGACCCCGCATCGGGCAAGGACGTGCAGCCGAACGCCCGGAGCAGTTCCGACGTGAACGTCACGGTCCAAGTGATGAACTGCCATTGCCCTCACCCGGATGCAACGAAGCCGGTCCCGCCAAAGCCCGATGCACCGGTCCCGCCGAAGGCCGACGTGCCGGTCCCGCCTAAGCCCGATGCACCGG
>NZ_JACAPN010000017.1:0-200573 GCF_013385665.1 Pseudomonas sp. D4002 | reverse complement strand
AGCCCGATGCACCGGTCCCGCCTAAGCCTGATGCACCGGTTCCGCCGAAGCCCGATGCACCGGTCCCGCCGAAGCCGGACGTGCCGGTTCCGCCTAAGCCCGATGCACCGGTTCCGCCGAAGGCCGACGTGCCGGTTCCGCCGAAGCCCGATGCACCGGTTCCGCCGAAGCCCGATGCGCCGGTTCCGCCGAAGCCCGATGCACCGGTCCCGCCGAAGCCCGATGCACCGGTTCCGCCGAAGCCAGACGTGCCAGTCCCACCGAAGCCCGATGCACCGGTCCCGCCGAAGCCAGACGCTCCGGTCCCACCGAAGCCGGATGCGCCTAAACCAGATGCTCCGAAGCCGGATAAGCCGGAGCCGGACATCACTTCGCCAGGGCCGTCTGAGGATTTCTTTGAGTTCGAAACCAGCGGCAGGCGTCGAGCGTTCGACAACGACTGGCGGTTTAATCCCGGCCGCCGGATAAGCAGGTAAGTCGGCCACTTCCTCAGTTTTTTTCAACAAGGCGCTCCCGATCAAAAACGTCGGGGGGCCCTTGATGAAGGATGGTTATATGTCTTGTTCAGAAATCAATAATGCGGGCGCGGTCAGAAACTATTATCAACATTCGCAAACCGGCAACACACCAGGACGATCGGTTCCCGTGCAGCCGGTATTCGTTAATAACCAGGTCCTCTCATCGTTCGGTAATAACGATCAAAGTACCGTTGGGAACACAGCCAGCGACACCCCGCTGTTAGCAAAGCTCCTCGAACTGTTCACCCAGTTTTTTACACAGTTGCAAGGCCTGCTGGCGGGCAAGGAACTGGCGAATACAGTGGCGACCAAGGTAACGCCTGCGCCCCCGCCGGCAGTGCTGCCCAAGCCGGATGCACCCCTGCCGGATCCAGCACAGCAGCCGCTCCCTGATCTGTCCGATAAGCGCAACGGCGCCAAGCCGGCAAATATATGGAACGGTTTTCGCCAGGGCCCTGACGGTAATTGCGTGACCATTTCGGCGATCAAGGCGGCGATGGCGAAGTTCGGTCAAAGCCCGACCGATATCTTCAAGTCTGTTCAAGCCAAGGGTGATGGCTATCACATTGTCATGCGTGACGGGTACGCGCTGGATTTGAGCAAGGATGAATTGGCCCAAGCCAGGCGTGGCTCGAAGTTTGTCCCGATGCGCGATCCCGGCATGCTCAAGGATGCGCACTTTCTATTTGCCGTCAGCGCCAAGCGAGCGATGCTGGAAAACAATGACGGGACTGCAGGCAGGAGCTTTCAATCTGCGATTAACAGCCTCAACGACGGTGAGGACGAAACGGGGCCCGGGGAAGGTTTCAAGCGTCTGGGCTTGCGCCAGCATATGAAAGAAGTTCCGGTCAGTGCGTTTGCTGATAAATCATTGATCGGTATGGTCAACAGGAGCAGGCACTCTGTAGCAGTGGTTGATGGGTGTGAGGAGATGTATGGGACTAAAGCGGGAAGACCGCGGTTTGGACGGGCTATTGCATTGGTTGGCTAACGGGCCGTCCATAAAACAATAAGAAGATGATCGTTGCTGCGCAACACGTTAAATCTATAACTAGATCTTGTTGAACTTATTATCTGACTGAGTGCAGTTCATCGCGTGCAGAAAATACTGTATGCCGTGTTCATGCACTTTCTTTTTATGCCTGAACGCAACGTGCAGGTGGCAGCGTTTACCACGGGCTATTGTGTGTTCGCCCTTTAAAGGAGTGCTCCATGATTACGATGAATACGGGTTATGCAATGAGTACGGCGGTCCATCATCCTGCGCGTGTATACGGGGGTGAAAATAAATCCGTCGACAGTGTAAGTACTTTGAATTCTACCGAGCGACAGTTCGGTGAGCATTTTGATACGAGCAGCCATTCTGCTGTTATCCAGATGATGATATCGACCTTCGGTCCTGCGCGCGCTGATCTATTTGATGAAGTAAAGCGCGTTGGCTCGGGGTATGACGTTACGCTGAAAGACGGTTATAAGTTGCATGTTTCCGATCATGAAGTGCATGGCACTGCCTCAGCGTCGAGATTTGTCGGTGGTGATGCCAGTACAGTGGAGAACGCGAATTTCGCATTGGCTGTCTTCGTCAAGCGCAAACAATTGTCCAGTTCCGACAGCCGTATCAGCAGCAGCTTTAACGCGGCCTTGACCACGTCCTTACAGGGTGAGACTGCATCGAACCTGCTCAAGGGCATGGGCATGGGCCGGTTTATGCAGCAGATCCCTTCGAAGCAACTCGTCGGCAAGAACTCCGTCGGCGTCATGGAGGCGCATAACTTCGGTGCCGCGTTGATTCGGGATGGGGTGGCGCATCGGTTTGACCGTCAATATCGCCCCGACCGTCCCTACGTCTACGTGCTGGACAAGGAGGGGCAAACGGCTAAGCCGGTCAAGCGAGATGTGCCGGTTGCTCCGGTCGATGTTCCCCACGTCGATACGCCGTCCACCCGGCGTGGCCGCAAGCCCGTTGACATTCTCAGCGGATTTAACGCGGCCGAGCGAGGATTCGGTGAGGTTGTTGATGGCAGCAGCCATGCCTGCGTCATAAAAATGATGATGATGAGGTTTGGTCCAGACGCCACGGATATGTTCGAGAAAGTCACCCCGGCGGGAGACGGTTATGACATCACGATGAAGGACGGTTTCGAACTGCATTTTTCCCGGCAAGAGTTGCAGCAAGCGACCACGGCCTCGCGTTTCGCTGGGAACAACCCCGACGCGGTGAAGCAGGCCAACTTCATGCTGGCGGCGTACACGAAGCGCAAGCAGATGACCCGCGGTGACCAGGACCCTGGGGCATCGTTTGAAAAGGTTTTATCGAACACGCTCAAAGGCGATACGGAATACCGCGTGTTGAAGGGCTTGGGCATGACTGGCTTCTTGCGCATCGTGCCACCCGCCAAGATGCAGGAGCAGGGCGCGGTGGGGGTGGTCAGTACTTTTGGCTATTCGAGTGCCTTGGTACTGGATGGCCTGCAGCACAGCAATGGTGACAAGCCATCTATCGTCAAATCTTATGGCTACATGCTCGCCGAGGAGGTACCGGACGGAGTGCCCGTTGGTTCAAGCTCGCGGCCCCCGCCTATTTCCAATGTACCGGTCGGGGTCAAGCCTGGGGATATCTGGAGTGGATTCTATCAAGGTGTCGAGGGGAACTGTGTCACGGTATCGGCGATCAAGGCGGCGATGATGAAGTATGGGCAAAGTCCCCGGGGCATCTATAAAAACATCACCGAGACCCGCGACGGTTACACCGTGACGATGCGCGATTCCAGCAAGGTCAGCTTGACCCATGCAGAACTGAAAACAGCCCGGGAACACTCGAATTTCAAAGGCACCGACGCCGGCCTGCTCAAGGATGCGAATTTCCTGTACGCCGTCAGCGCCAAGCGGGCGCAAATGGAGAACCACGAGTTTCGTGCCGGCGAGAGCTTTGAAGCGGCGATGAGCACGCTCAATGATGGCGAGACCCCCGGTGATGCACTGCGGCGCCTGGGTTTGTTCGCCTTTACCCGAAGCAGCAGCGTCCAGGCGCTGGCAGATGGTGCAACCGGCACGTTGGCGAACTTCATGCATTCTGTTGTCGTCGTTGATGGGGCTTTTGATGATTACGGGTATAAACACCCACTGAAATCATCAAGCTGGATGGATGAAGAGGGCACCGCGCTAACGCTGGTTTAGGTTTAAAGGTGCAGAGTTTGAGAAACACAGGCCACGAGATCTCGTGGTCTTTTTTCTGCGCGCAGAAAAGACAAGTCCGATGGTAGCCGGCTGCATATGCCTTGCAATCTGTGTCCGCATAGGTAGTTGGCCTCGGCTACTCTCATCGACTCTGGAACCTCCTGCTCATGGATGAAATTCAACAGCATTGGCTGTATGCCCTGTCTGCTCCCATGGTGTCCATCAACCCTGGCGCCGGTTATCTCGAGGCGCCGCCCAGCAGCGCCGGGGAGTGCTTTGCATCCTGCATGGTCGGTGTGCCCGAAAATGGAAAGCACTTGAACCTACAGGCTCAAAAAGCAGCTGCCCATCAGGAAAATCCGGTGCAACTTATTCCGATGAAGTGGCCTGGGGCATTCGCTTCAGTACCTGCCTGAACCCTTCCACCGGCAAGGGCCGACTGTGCAGATACCCCTGATACAAATGACACCCAAGCCCCTGCAAAAACGCCAGTTGCTCAGGGGTTTCCACTCCTTCGGCAATGACGTCCAGGTTCAAGCTGCGCGCCATGGCCACAATGGCACGGATGATCTCCGCATCGTTGGGGTCATGGGTGGCGTCGCGCACAAACGATTGGTCGATCTTCAGCGCATCCACCGGCAGGCGCTTGAGGTAGGTCAGCGACGAATAGCCGGTGCCGAAATCATCCATCGCAAAACTCACGCCGAGCTTTTTCAGGCGGCGCATTTTGCTGATGGTGTCGTCCAGATTCTGGATCACGATGCCTTCGGTGATTTCCAGCTTCAGCAGGGTATAAGGCAGGTGGTGGGTGCGCAGGCTGCGTTCTACCCGTTCGACAAAATCATTCTGGCGAAACTGCCGCGGGCTGATGTTGACGCACAGGCTGAAGTTCAGCGGATCTACCAGCCCCTCGGCAATCAACTGCGCGAAGGTGCTGCAGGCTTCGTCGAGGATCCAGGTGCCCACTTCAAGGATCAGGCCGCTGTCTTCCAGGACCTTGATGAATTCCGTCGGAGACTGTGCGCCCAACTGCGGATGTTGCCAGCGCACCAGGGCCTCGGCGCCGACGATGGTGTTGCCGCGCGCATCCACCTGGGGTTGGTAATGCACGCTGAACTCACCGCGGGACAGGGCCAGGCGCAGGTCGGTTTCCATGCGCAGCCGCTCGCTGGCGGTTTTCTGCATGCTGTTGTGGAACATCTGGATGGTATTGCGCCCTGAATCCTTGGCCCGGTACAGGGCGATGTCGGCGCGCTTGAGCAAATCTGCCGGGGTTGAGCCGTGATCGGGGATCAGCGCCACGCCGATGCTCGGGGTGACTTGCAGGCGGTGGCCATCCAGGAACATCGGTTCGGATAACAGTTCGCGCAGGGTATCGGCCAGCTCCTGGACTTGAGTGCTGACTTGCGGGCGCGTGCCTTCCAGGCCGCTGAGCAGCACCACAAACTCATCGCCGCCCAGGCGTGCCACGGTGTCTTCCATGCGCACACTGGCTTCAAGGCGTGCAGTGACGATCTTCAGCACCGTGTCGCCGACCGGGTGGCCGAGGGAATCGTTGATGTGCTTGAAGTGGTCCAGGTCGAGAAACAGCAGGGCGCCCCGCAGGTTGTGGCGCTTGAGCAGGGCGATCTGCTGGCTCAGGCGGTCCATCAGCAGGGCGCGGTTGGGCAGGTTGGTCAGCGGGTCGTGATAGGCCAGGTGGCGAATCTGCGCCTGGGCGTTTTTCAGCAGGCTGACGTCCCGGGCGGTCAGCAACAGGCAGGGGGTTTCATTGAGGGTGATGGGCTCCACCGACACTTCAACCGCCAGCACTTCACCGCGCTTGTTGTGCCAGAGCATTTCCAGGTGATGAATGCGGCCCTTGATCTGCAACTCGGCCAATAACGCCGCGCGCTGGTTTTCATCGGCCCAGATGCCGATCTGGTACAGCGTCAGGCCGATCGCTTCTTCGGCGCGGTAGCCGGTGAGGCGGCAGAAACCGTCATTGACCTCCACGTAGCGCCCGGTATCGCGCTCGGTGATCGACACCGCATCGGGGCTGGAATGAAAGGCCTTGGCGAACTTCTCTTCGCTGGCCTTGAGCGCCGCTTCCGAGCGTTGTTGTTGGGTGATGTCCCGCAGGGTGGTGACGATGCAGGGTTGGTCGCTGACCTGGATCAGGCGGCTGGATATCACACAGTTCAGGGTCTGGCCGTTCTTGTGATGAACGGTGATTGCCACGTTGCTCAGGGATTGTTCGCGGATCACCTGCTCGATGCGCTGCAGGCGTTGGCTGGACTCCTCCCACAAGCCGATCTGCTCGGCGTTGTTGTTGAGCACCTCGGCGGCGGTCCAGCCGAAGGTCTGGGTGAAGGCCGGGTTGATCTCGATAAACTGGCCGGTCTCCAGGCGCGTCACGCAGATCGGGTCGGGGCTGGCGAGGAACAGGCTGGCGAATTTTTCTTCGGATGCGATCAGGCGCTGCTCACGTTCAACCTGGTCGGTGATGTCGAGCAGGGTCCCGGCCATTCGCAACGGTACGCCCGTGTCATCGCGATACAGGCGGGCGCGGCTTTCCAGGTAGCGCGAACTGCCGTCTTCCAGTTGCACGCGGTAGGTCAGTTGGTAGTTGCCCGCCGGGCCTTCGCGCAGGGTGCGGTAGGCGTTGCGCATGCTCTCGCGCTCTTCCTGGGGCATGCCTTCAAAGAAGGCCTCGAAGGATTCGTGGAACGGTTGGGGTTCCAGCCCGTGCAGTTGGGCGGCGCGGGCCGAGCCATAGAGCATGCCGCTGGGGATGTGCCAGTCCCAGGTGCCCAGTTGCGCCGAGTCCAGGGCCAGGTCCAGGCGTTCCTGGCTGTCCTTGAGGGCCTGCTCGGCATTCTTGCGCTCGGTGGTGTCGAGGAAGGTGCTGATCAGGTAGTCCTCGCCGTCCAGCTCGACTTTCTGGGCGCTGAGGGTGCCATCGTGGACCTGCCCGTTGCTGGCGCGAAACTGCACTTCCATGGTGATGGGGGCGCCTTTGCGCTGGGTGGCCTTGACCAGATGCGCGCGTTGTTCCGGGTGTACCCAGAGGCCCAGCTCCAATGTGCTGCGGCCAATGGCATCGGCCAACGGCCAGCCGAACAGGCTTTCGAAATACTGGTTGGCTTCGCTGATCAGGCCGTCCGCCTGGCGGGTCAGCAGGACCATCAGCGGGCACAAATGGAACAGGGTGGCGAAGCGCTTTTCCGAATGGCTGAGGGCGTGTTCGCGCTCGCGCTGGTGGGTGATTTCGCGGATCACCCCGATCATTCGCCGACGCCCGGCCTTGTCCGGTAGCAGGCTGCCGTTGATTTCCAGCCAGTGCAGGCTGCCATCGGGCCATTGGATACGGTGGTGCATGGCCTGGACAGCGGGTTCGCCGGCCAGCACCGCATGAAAGGCCCGGACCACCTTGGCGCGGTCCTCGGGGGCCAGCAGGTCCAGGTACTCCAGGTCTTCAGGCAGCGGCTGGCGCGGGTCGAAGCCGAACAGGGCCTGAGTGCCTCGGGACCAGCTGATCCGGCCGGTATCGATTTCCCAGCTCCAGGCGCCCAGCCGGGCAGCGTTGAGCGCCGCCAGCAGTTGCGGCGCGCTGTCCCAGCTTTGCTCCGCCTCCTGTGGGTCCAGGGCGTAGATGCGGGGCAGGGGTGGCACGGTATCGACGGGGTTGCGCATTATCAAAGGGCCTTGGCTCGATGGGCGTTCGGCGCGGGTTCCACGGTCTACGGGCCACGGCGATTCAAGCCTGATTCCCTGGCAGATCGACCTGTGCATCCAATAGGCTCATGAAAGCCCGCGCAGCGTTCGACAGCGTCCTTTCGGTGTGCACGATATAGCCTAGCTGGCGACTGAGCTGTATGCCCGGCAAAGCGATGCGTGCCACCTGGTCATCGAGCATGGTGCGCGGCAACACGCTCCAGGCAAGGCCAATGGAGACCATCATCTTGATGGTTTCCAGGTAGTTGGTGCTCATGGCGATGTTTGGCGTCAGGCCCTGGGCCTCGAACAGCCGCTGCACGATATGGTGGGTAAAGGTGTTGCCGCCGGGAAACACCGCCGGGTGCCGGGCGATGTCCGCCAGGCTGACGCTGCCGTTGCTGATCAGGCTGTGTTCCGGCGCCACCACGAAATCCAGTGGGTCGTCCCACACCGGGGTGGCCCGCACCAGCGTGTGGGGTTCCGGCGCCAGGGTGATCACGGCCACTTCGGCGCGGCCATGGAGGATTTCTTCGTAGGCCACTTCCGAATCGAGAAACTGAATGTCCAGCGCGACATTCGGGTATTCCCGGGTGAACGTGCGCAGGACCGGTGGCAAGCGGTGCAGGCCGATGTGATGGCTGGTGGCCAGCGTCAGGCGCCCGCTGACTTCGCCGGTGAGGTTGGTCAGGGCGCGGCGGGTGTCGTCCAGTACATTGAGAATCTGATACGCCCGGGGCAGCAGCGCCCGTCCGGCTTCGGTGAGGCCGACTTCACGCCCCAGCCGGTCGAACAGGCGCACCTTTAATTGTTGCTCCAGGCCGGCGATGCGCTTGCTGATGGCCGGTTGGGTCAGGTGCAGGCGTTCACCGGCACCGGAGAAGCTGCCGGTCTCGGCGATGGCGATAAAGGCATTGAGGTTGGCCAGGTCCATTGTGCTATTCCAGTTGGTAATCCAAAGCATAAAAAATATGAATTTGAGTTATTTAATGTAGCGCCATACCATCAGCCTCACAAGCCAAAGGGTTATTGAATCGTTCAAGGCCCGGGGCATAGAAACACCTGATGAGGACCGCGTGATGGCCGGCAAAACGCTTTACGACAAGCTTTGGGATTCCCATGAAGTGAAACGGCGCGATGATGGGTCGTCGCTGATCTACATCGACCGTCACATCATCCATGAAGTGACCTCGCCCCAAGCGTTCGAAGGCCTGCGACTGGCCGGGCGCAAGCCTTGGCGCGTCGACTCGATCATCGCCACCCCGGACCACAACGTGCCGACCACACCGGAGCGTAAAGGCGGGATCGACGCCATCGTCGACACCGTGTCGCGCCTCCAGGTGCAGACCCTCGATGATTACTGCGACGAATACGGCATCACCGAATTCAAGATGAATGACGTGCGCCAGGGCATCGTTCACGTGATCGGCCCGGAGCAGGGCGCCACCTTGCCTGGCATGACCGTGGTCTGCGGTGACTCCCACACCTCTACCCACGGTGCGTTTGGCGCGTTGGCGCATGGCATCGGCACTTCCGAGGTGGAACATGTATTCGCCACCCAGTGCCTCGTCGCCAAGAAAATGAAGAACATGTTGGTGTCGGTGGAAGGTGAGTTGCCTTTCGGCGTCACCGCCAAAGACATCGTCCTCGCGGTGATCGGCAAGATCGGCACCGCCGGCGGTAACGGCCACGCCATCGAATTCGCCGGCAGCGCGATTCGCGACCTGTCCATCGAAGGCCGCATGACCATCTGCAACATGTCCATCGAAGCCGGTGCCCGTGTGGGCATGGTAGCGGCGGACGAAAAGACCATTGCCTACGTCAAGGGTCGCCCATTCGCACCGAGCGGTGCCGATTGGGACGCCGCAGTCGAAGCCTGGAAAGACCTGGTGTCCGACGCCGATGCCGTATTCGACACCGTGGTCACCCTCGACGCCGCCCAGATCAAGCCGCAAGTCAGCTGGGGCACCTCGCCGGAAATGGTGTTGGCCGTTGACCAGAACGTGCCGGACCCGGCCAAGGAAACCGACCTGGTCAAGCGTGGTTCCATCGAGCGCGCCTTGAAGTACATGGGCTTGAAAGCCAATCAGGCGATTACCGACATCCAGCTGGATCGCGTATTCATCGGCTCCTGCACCAACTCGCGGATCGAGGATTTGCGCGCTGCGGCGGTGATCGCCAAGGGCCGCAAAGTCGCCTCCACCATCAAGCAGGCGATCGTGGTGCCAGGTTCGGGCCTGGTCAAGGCCCAGGCTGAAGCCGAAGGCCTCGACAAGATCTTCCTCGAAGCCGGTTTTGAATGGCGCGAGCCGGGTTGCTCGATGTGCCTGGCGATGAACCCGGACCGTTTGGAGTCGGGCGAGCATTGCGCGTCCACCTCCAACCGTAACTTCGAAGGGCGTCAGGGCGCCGGTGGCCGTACCCACCTCGTCAGCCCGGCCATGGCTGCTGCGGCTGCCGTCAACGGTCGTTTCATCGACGTTCGCGAATTGATCTGAGGAATACCCGATGAAAGCTTTTACTCAACACACCGGTTTAGTCGCGCCGTTGGACCGTGCCAACGTGGACACCGACCAGATCATTCCCAAGCAGTTCTTGAAATCGATCAAGCGCACCGGTTTTGGCCCGAACCTGTTCGACGAGTGGCGCTACCTGGACGTGGGCTACGCCTACCAGGACAACTCCAAGCGCCCGCTGAACAAGGACTTTGTACTCAACGCCGAGCGTTACCAGGGTGCCAGCGTGTTGCTCGCCCGGGAAAACTTCGGTTGCGGCTCCAGCCGTGAGCACGCGCCGTGGGCCCTGGAAGAATATGGCTTTCGCAGCATCATCGCGCCGAGCTACGCCGACATCTTCTTCAACAACAGCTTCAAGAACGGCTTGCTGCCGATCATCTTGAGCGATGCCGAAGTGGATGAGTTGTTCCAGCAGGTGGAAGCCGATGTGGGCTACCAGTTGACCATCGACCTGGCGGCGCAGACCGTGACCCGTCCGGACGGCAAGGTGTATCACTTTGAAGTGGACGCCTTCCGCAAGCACTGCCTGATCAATGGCCTGGACGACATCGGCCTGACCTTGCAGGACGGCGATGCGATTGCCGCGTTTGAAACCAAACACCGGGCCAGCCAGCCTTGGTTGTTTCGCGACGCTTGATTCCATGTAGACCGGACTGGCCCCTTCGCGAGCAAGCCCGCTCCCACATTTGATTGCATTTCAACTGAAGGAACTCGGTCGAATGTGGGAGCGGGCTTGCTCGCGAAAGGGCCAGCAACAGCAACACAAAAACCAGGGACATCATCATGACCAGCACCGCCCACACCCAAGTCGTGCAAAAACAATTCGGCGAACAGGCCTCGGCCTACCTGAGCAGCGCAGTACATGCTCAAGGCACCGAATTCGCGCTGCTCCAGGCCGAAC
Organism: Pseudomonas sp. D4002; assembly: GCF_013385665.1. NCBI lineage: Bacteria > Pseudomonadati > Pseudomonadota > Gammaproteobacteria > Pseudomonadales > Pseudomonadaceae > Pseudomonas > Pseudomonas sp. D4002. Next base: position 189,765 of record NZ_JACAPN010000017.1, on the reverse strand, counting down.
TGGCCGGGCAGGGCGCTGCACGACTGCTGGACCTGGGTTGCGGCGCCGGTCATGTGAGTTTCAACGTGGCACCGTTGGTCAAGGAAGTGGTGGCGTACGACCTGTCCCAGCAGATGCTTGACGTGGTCGCCGCCGCTGCCGTGGACCGTGGCCTGGACAACATCCGCACCGTGCACGGCGCCGCCGAGCGCCTGCCGTTTGCCGATGGCGAATTCGACTTCGTGTTCAGCCGCTACTCGGCGCACCATTGGAGCGACCTGGGCCTGGCCCTGCGTGAAGTGCGCCGGGTGCTCAAGCCGGGCGGCGTGGCCGCTTTCGTGGACGTCTTGTCACCGGGCAGCCCGCTGTTGGACACTTACCTGCAAACCGTCGAAGTGCTGCGCGACACCAGTCATGTGCGTGACTATTCCGCCGGCGAGTGGATGCGCCAGCTCAGCGAAGCGGGTTTGCATGTGCGCAACAGCAGCCGCCAGCGCCTGCGCCTGGAATACACCTCGTGGGTCGAGCGCATGCGCACCCCAGAGGTATTGCGTGCCGCGATCCTGGAGCTGCAAAAGGCGATGGGCCAGGAAGTGCGCGATTATTTCGAGATTCAAGCCGACGGCACCTTCAGCACCGACGTGCTGGTGGTGTGGGCCGAACGCTGATTAATTTTTCCCGACCTGCCCACGGGCGGGTCGCTTGATGAAATGAGGAACGCATGAGCAAGCAGATTCTGATTCTCCCTGGCGACGGCATTGGTCCGGAAATCATGGCCGAAGCGGTCAAGGTGCTGGAAGTGGCTAACGCCAAGTACAGCCTGGGCTTCGAACTGAGCCACGACGTGATCGGCGGCGCGGCCATCGACAAGCACGGCGTGCCTCTGGCCGACGAAACCCTGGAGCGTGCCCGCGCAGCCGACGCCGTGCTGCTGGGCGCCGTGGGTGGCCCGAAGTGGGACAAGATCGAGCGTGACATCCGCCCTGAGCGCGGCCTGCTGAAGATCCGTGCGCAACTGGGCCTGTTCGGCAACCTGCGCCCGGCGATCCTTTACCCGCAACTGGCGGACGCTTCCAGCCTGAAGCCGGAAATCGTCGCGGGCCTGGACATCCTGATCGTCCGCGAACTGACCGGCGGTATCTACTTCGGCTCGCCACGGGGCGTGCGCGAGTTGGAGAATGGCGAGCGTCAGGCCTACGACACCCTGCCGTACAGCGAGAGTGAAATCCGCCGTATCGCCCGTGTCGGTTTCGACATGGCCCGTGTGCGTGGCAAGAAGGTCTGCTCGGTGGACAAGGCCAACGTATTGGCGTCCAGCCAGCTGTGGCGTGAAATCGTCGAAGAAGTCGCCAAGGACTACTCGGACGTCGAGCTGAGCCACATGTACGTCGACAACGCCGCCATGCAGCTGGTGCGTGCACCGAAGCAGTTCGACGTGATCGTCACCGACAACCTGTTCGGCGACATCCTGTCCGACCAGGCCTCGATGCTTACCGGTTCCATCGGCATGCTGCCGTCGGCCTCCCTGGATGCCAACAACAAGGGCATGTACGAGCCGTGCCACGGTTCGGCGCCGGACATCGCCGGGCAGGGCATTGCCAACCCGTTGGCGACCATTTTGTCGGTGTCGATGATGCTGCGTTACAGCTTCAACCTGACCGACGCCGCGGATGCCATCGAGCAGGCCGTGAGCCTGGTGCTCGACCAGGGCCTGCGCACTGGCGACATCTGGTCCCAGGGTTGCACCAAGGTCGGTACGCAAGAAATGGGCGACGCAGTAGTCGCCGCGCTGCGGAATCTGTAATCTCTCGGGCCCGCTTGCAGATGTTGCTGCAAGGCGGCCCACTTTTGAACAAGGTGTAGTTGCGATGAAACGTGTAGGTCTGATCGGTTGGCGCGGTATGGTCGGTTCCGTGCTCATGCAGCGGATGCTGGAAGAGCAGGATTTCGATCTTATTGAGCCGGTGTTTTTCACCACCTCCAATGTAGGTGGTCAAGGGCCGTCCGTGGGCAAGGACATTGCTCCGCTCAAGGACGCCTACAACATTGAAGAACTGAAGACCCTCGACGTCATTCTGACCTGCCAGGGTGGCGACTACACCAGCGAAGTCTTCCCCAAGCTGCGCGAAGCCGGCTGGCAGGGTTACTGGATCGACGCCGCTTCCAGCCTGCGCATGCAGGATGACGCGGTGATCGTGCTGGACCCGGTCAACCGCAAGGTGATCGACCAGCAACTGGACGCGGGCACCAGGAACTACATCGGCGGCAACTGCACCGTCAGCCTGATGCTGATGGGCCTGGGCGGCTTGTTCGAAGCCGGCCTGGTGGAGTGGATGAGCGCCATGACCTATCAGGCGGCCTCTGGTGCCGGCGCGCAGAACATGCGTGAACTGATCAAGCAGATGGGCGCGACCCACGCCGCTGTCGCCGATCAACTGGCTGACCCGGCCAGCGCGATCCTCGACATCGACCGCCGTGTGGCCGAGGCCATGCGCAGCGAGGCCTACCCGACCGAAAACTTCGGTGTGCCATTGGCCGGCAGCCTGATCCCGTGGATCGACAAGGAACTGCCTAACGGCCAGAGCCGTGAAGAGTGGAAGGCCCAGGCCGAGACCAACAAGATCCTCGGTCGCTTCAAGAGCCCGATCCCGGTGGACGGTATCTGCGTGCGCATCGGCGCCATGCGTTGCCACAGCCAGGCGTTGACCATCAAGCTGAACAAAGACGTGCCGATCGCCGATATCGAAGGGCTGATCAGCCAGCACAACCCTTGGGTCAAGCTGGTGCCGAACAACCGTGATATCAGCATCCAGGAACTGAGCCCGAACAAGGTGACCGGTACCCTGAATGTGCCGGTTGGCCGTCTGCGCAAGCTGAACATGGGGACGCAGTACCTGGGTGCGTTCACCGTCGGCGACCAACTGCTGTGGGGCGCGGCTGAGCCGTTGCGTCGCATGCTGCGGATCTTGCTGGAGCGGTAATCGCTGCTGGTCATTGGAAACCCGCGTTCTGGTGACAGGCGCGGGTTTTTTATTGCGCGCTCGGGCCTCTTCGCGAGCAAGCCCGCTCCCACATTCGAGCGAGTTTCTTCAGTTGAAATGCGATCAAATGTGGGAGCGGGCTTGCTCGCGAAGAGGCCATCAGCCACACCACAACCCCCAGGTTAATTGCCTCACCCCCAGCCACCCGGTAAAGTGCCGCTCCCCCCGCAATGCCCGAGGCAGCCCCCATGACCCAGACCTTTGATATTGCCGTGATCGGCGCCACCGGCACCGTTGGCGAAACCCTGGTGCAGATCCTCGAAGAGCAGGACTTCCCGGTAGGCAGCCTGCACCTGTTGGCCAGCAGCGAGTCGGCCGGGCATTCGGTGCCGTTTCGTGGCAAGAACGTGCGGGTGCGGGAAGTCGATGAATTCGATTTCAGCAAAGTCCAACTGGTGTTCTTCGCCGCCGGCCCTGCGGTCACCTTGAGTTTTGCCCCGCGCGCCACCGCTGCGAGCTGCACCCTGATCGACTTGTCCGGCGCCTTGGCGGCCGATCAGGCGCCGCAGGTAGTGCCGGAAGCCAACGCGCAGATCCTCGATGGCCTGAAAAAACCTTATCAGGTCAGCAGCCCAAGCCCGTCGGCCACTGCCCTGGCCGTGGTGCTGGCGCCACTGCGCGGCTTGCTGAACATTCAGCGCGTCAACGTCACCGCCAACCTCGCCGTTTCCGCCCAGGGCCGTGAGGCTGTCAGCGAACTCGCCCGGCAGACCGCCGAGTTGTTGAATGTGCGCCCGCTGGAGCCGAAGTTCTTCGACCGGCAAATGGCCTTTAACCTGCTGGCCCAGGTCGGCAAGCCTGACGCGCAAGGCCACACCGCCCTGGAAAAACGCCTGGTGCACGAATTGCGCGCCGTGCTGGAAATGCCTTTGCTAAAGATTTCCGTCACTTGCGTTCAAGCCCCGGTGTTTTTTGGCGATAGCCTGACTGTGTCACTGCAATTGGGGGCAGCGGTGGATCTCGCTGCCGTCAACCGTGCCCTGGACTCGGCACCGGGTGTCGAGTTGGTGGAAGCGGGCGATTACCCCACGGCTGTGGGCGATGCGATCGGTCAGGACGTGGTCTACGTGGGCCGGGTTCGTGCCGGTGTTGATGACCCCGCGGAACTAAATATGTGGCTGGCGTCAGATAACGTACGCAAAGGGGCGGCACTGAACGCCGTACAGCTGGCGCAGTTGTTGATAAAAGGCCTTGTGTAAAAGATACTTGGCGGCAATTTGTAGATTGATTCTAGCCAAGCGCTATGCTTGGCCCCAAGCTGGAAAAATTGCGCGTCGGTGACCTATCGGCTCGCCATGCCTAATGGCAGCGGTTACCCACCTTCTCGCCGGCCGGGGAGTGTTCAAAAAGGATGAGGCTATGGTTCAAGTTCGCAAACTGGTGTTAGCAATAGCGGCCGCCTCGGCGCTGTCCTCCGGTATGGCGCAAGCACTGCAGCTTGGGGAGATGACCCTCAAGTCGAAGCTGAACCAGCCGCTGTCGGTGGAAATCGAGTTGCTCGATGTCGGTGGCCTGACCGCCTCCGAGATCACCCCCAGCCTCGCGTCGTCCCAGGCCTTTGTGGATGCGGGCGTCGATCGCCAGGCGTTCCTGAACGACCTGACCTTTACCCCGGTGGTCAATCCCAACGGCCGCAGTGTGGTGCGTGTCACCTCCAGCAAGCCGCTGCCGGATTCCTATGTGCGTTTCCTGCTGCAGGTGCAATGGCCCAACGGCCGTCTGATGCGCGACTACAGCGTGTTGCTGGACCCGGCCAAGTTCGACCAGTCGACCCCGGCCGCTGGTGCACCTGCACCCGCGCCACGCTTGAGTGCGCCTGCGACGACGGCTCCGGCAGTCACCAAGGCCAAGGAACACACCACGACTTCCCGTGACACCTTGTGGGAAATCGCCGCGAAAAACCGCAATGGCGCCTCGGTGCAGCAGACCATGCTGGCCATTCAGGCGCTGAACCCTGACGCCTTTATCGACGGCAACATCAACCGCATGAAAACCGGCCAGGTCCTGCGCCTGCCGGATTCGGGGCAAAGCACCAGCCTGCCGCAGCCCGAGGCGATTGCTGAAGTGACGGCGCAAAACGCGGCGTGGCGCGAGGGCCGCCGTGGCGGCAATCAGCTCGCCGGCAAGGCGCAGCTGGACGCGACCAAGCGTACCCAGGCGGGTAATGCGCCGTCGCAGACCAATACCAAGGACAATTTGAGCCTGGTCTCGGCCGAAGCGGCCAGGAAAGGCGGGAAGGGCGCGGCGGGCGACAGCCGGGCCTTGAACAACAAGCTGGCGGTGACCCAGGAAAGCCTGGATTCGACCCGTCGCGAGAACGAAGAACTGAAAAGCCGCATGGCTGACCTGCAAAGTCAGCTGGACAAGCTGCAGCGGCTGATCGAGCTCAAGAACAACCAGCTGGCCAAGTTGCAGACCCCGGGTGGCGCTGCGGCGCAGCCTGCTGCAACGGCGGCGATGCCGGCCGAGCTGGCTGCACAACCGGCGGCGCCGGCAGCAACCCCCGCGGCTGCGCCGGTCGAGACCCCGGTCAAGCCGGATGCGGCGCCTGCCAGCACTGAAGGTAAATTCAACGACCTGCTGACCAACCCGATCGTGCTGGGGGTGATCGGCGGCGCAGCGGGTTTGCTGGTGCTGTTGCTTCTGCTGCTGTGGGCCCGTCATCGCAATGCGCGCCTTGAAGAAGAAAAGCACCTGCGCATGGCACGGGCCCTGGCTGAAGAGCCGGAATTTGCGCCGAACATTGATCACGATCTGCCATCTGACAGCTTCGAAGGCCTTGATGTACCGCCGCCGAACGTCAAGCTGGCTCCAGCTCCAGCTCCAGCTCCGGCGGCGGTGGTTGCCCCGGTGATTGCGCCGGTGGTCGCACCTGTTGCTGTGCAGCGTCCGACCGACGCCCTGGCGCAAGCCCAGTCGCATATCGACCGTGGCCACCTGAACCAGGCTGCGGAAGTGCTGGAAGATGCAATCAAGCAAGAGCCCGCCCGCAGTGACCTGCGTCTCAAGCTGATGGAAGTCCACGGCTTGCAGGGCAACAAGGACGGGTTTGTCACCCAGGAGCGCCAACTGGTCGCCAATGGCGACAACCATGCCCAGGTCGAACAACTGAAAAGCCGCTTCCCGGCCATGGCCGTGTTCGCAGCAGGCGTCAGCGCTGCCGTTGCCGCTGCCGCTCTCGACGCCCAATACGTCAAGGACCTGCTCAAGGACGACCCGGCACCGCCTGCACCTGAGCCTGCGCCGGACGCGTTTGACACTGACTTCGACCTGAGTCTGGACGATCTGGAGGCTGCTTCGCCAGCTGTGGTCCGCCCGACGTCGGACGACGACCTGAGCTTTGAATCGGTGCTGCAACAGCAGACCGAGGCCAAGGCCAGCGCGGAAGACCTCTCGGATTTCGACCTGGACCTGCAACTCGATCCACCCTCGTCGACCCAGTCAGACGACGACTTCCTCTCCGGCCTTGAAGACCAGATGAAGGACCTGCCGCCGGTAGAGCCGCCGACACTGACGCCGGCCGACCTGGATGACCTCGACCTGCCGGAGGATTTCGACCTGTCCCTGGCCGACGAACCCGAGGCGCCTGCAGCGGCCAAGCCGGACGCGTTTGCGTCGGAGCTTGATGATGTCAACGCCGAGCTGGATCGCCTGTCGCAAAGCCTGGAACATCCGCCAATCGAACCGTCCTTCACCGCCGACGACGCGGCGTTGGGTGGCGATGAGCCGGAATTCGACTTCCTCTCCGGTACCGACGAAGTGGCCACCAAGCTCGACCTGGCGCAGGCCTACATCGACATGGGCGATGCCGACGGGGCGCGGGACATTCTTGGCGAGGTGCTCAAGGAAGGCGATGACGGTCAGAAGGGCGAAGCCAAGGAAATGCTCAGCCGGCTGGCTTGATACGCGCGGTAAATACAACGGCAGCCTTCGGGCTGCCGTTTTGCCATCCAGGCACCAAACCCATGGCGTCCCAGGCGCGCGGCCTTATAATGGCCGCCTTTGCGCAACTCATCAGGCTCTCAGTTCTTGGCAAATATAGATAACGCGGCCGCCGAAATGGCGGCCGCAGGCTTTTTCAGAATCGCCCTGGGCGTGGAATACAAAGGCTCGCGCTATCGTGGCTGGCAACGCCAGGCCTCCGGTGTGCCGACGGTGCAGGAAACCCTGGAGAAGGCCCTGTCGAAAGTCGCCGACTCACCGGTGTCGCTGATGTGCGCCGGGCGGACCGATGCCGGCGTGCACGCTTGCGGGCAAGTGGTGCACTTTGACACTCAGGCCGAGCGCTCGATGAAGGCATGGGTGATGGGCGCCAATATCAACTTGCCCCACGACGTCAGCGTCAGTTGGGCCAAGGTGATGCCGGCGGACTTTCACGCGCGCTTCAAGGCCATCGCCCGGCGTTATCGCTATGTGATCTACAACGATCAGATCCGCCCGGCCCATCTCAACGAAGAAATCACCTGGAACCACCGCCCGCTGGACGCCGAGCGCATGGCCGAGGCGGCCCAGCATCTTGTAGGTATCCACGATTTCAGTGCGTTCCGTGCCGGGCAGTGCCAGGCCAAGTCGCCGATCAAGGAAGTCCACCACCTGCGGGTGACGCGCCACGGCAAGATGATCGTGCTGGATATCCGCGCCGGCGCGTTCCTGCACCATATGGTGCGCAATATCGCCGGGGTGCTGATGACCATCGGTACCGGCGAACGCCCGGTGGAATGGGCCAGGGAAGTGCTGGAAAGCCGGATTCGCCGTACCGGCGGCGTCACGGCGCATCCGTTCGGCCTGTACCTGGTGGATGTGGAGTACCGCGACGAGTTCGAATTGCCCCAGCGATTCATCGGGCCACACTTCCTCACAGGTTTCAGCGAACTTGGCGGCTGACGCCCTCAAAAGCATTTGTTACCATCCGGGACTTTCCCGGACACGCCCTGAGGTTTCATCGACATGTCTGCCGTTCGCAGCAAGATTTGCGGGATTACCCGCATAGAAGACGCGTTGGCGGCGGTCGAGGCGGGGGCCGATGCCATCGGTTTCGTGTTTTATGCCAAAAGCCCGCGGGCGGTGAATGTGTTGCAGGCGCGGGCGATCATCGCCGCGTTGCCGCCGTTCGTGACCACCGTGGGGTTGTTCGTCAACGCCAGCCGCTGCGAGCTCAATGAAACCCTCGACGCCGTGCAACTGGACATGCTGCAGTTCCATGGCGATGAGAGTCCGGACGAGTGCGAGAGCTACCAGCGCCCGTACATCAAGGCGCTGCGGGTCAAGGCCGGGGACGATATTGCTGCGGCATGCGCTGCCTATGGTGGGGCTCGCGGGATTCTTCTCGACACCTACGTCGAAGGCGTTCCCGGTGGTACGGGCGAGGCGTTTGACTGGTCGTTGATTCCCGAAGGGTTGAGCAAGCCGATTATCCTCGCGGGCGGCCTGAATCCGGACAACGTGGCCAGTGCCATCCAGCAGGTTCGGCCGTATGCCGTGGACGTCAGCGGCGGGGTAGAGCAGGGCAAGGGCATCAAGGATCACGCAAGGATTCGCGCATTCATGCAGGCCGTGCGCGACAGCAGCGGGACGATGTGACGGCTGGCAGTCTGCCGCCGTCCATAACTACCACTGTGTAAAACAGCCCGGCGCCGCCTGTGGGAGGCCCGGAAATGAAGTGGCAACCCTGCACGGCAGGTTGTCTGGAAGGCTGAGGGCACAGGCAGGAAATGGCTGGTCGAACGTCTGACCCCGTCCAGTTTGTGTCATCGCCACATATGAATTTAGCTCAAGGGCATACGCGGGGCTGTGTTCAAGCCACCGGTACTGGAGAAAGAAAGCATGAGCAACTGGTTAGTAGACAAACTGATCCCTTCGATCATGCGTTCCGAGGTGAAGAAAAGCTCGGTTCCTGAAGGTCTTTGGCACAAGTGCCCATCCTGCGACGCGGTGCTGTACCGCCCGGAGCTGGAAAAGACCCTGGACGTTTGCCCCAAGTGCAATCACCACATGCGTATCGGCGCCCGCGCCCGCATTGATATTTTCCTCGACGCCGATGGTCGCTCCGAACTGGGCGCTGACCTGGAGCCGGTTGACCGTCTGAAGTTCCGCGACGGCAAGAAGTACAAGGACCGCCTGACCGCGGCCCAGAAGCAGACCGGTGAAAAGGACGCGCTGATTTCCGTCAGCGGCAAGCTGCTGGGCATGCCGGTGGTGGTTTCGGCCTTCGAATTCTCCTTCATGGGCGGCTCGATGGGCGCCATCGTCGGTGAGCGTTTCGTACGTGCCGCCAACTACGCGCTGGAAAACCGTTGCCCGATGATCTGCTTCGCCGCCTCCGGTGGTGCGCGGATGCAGGAAGCACTGATCTCGCTGATGCAAATGGCCAAGACCTCCGCGGTACTGGCGCGTCTGCGCGAAGAAGGTATTCCGTTCATCTCCGTGCTGACCGACCCGGTCTACGGTGGTGTTTCCGCCAGCCTGGCGATGCTGGGTGACGTGATCGTCGGTGAGCCGAAGGCGCTGATCGGCTTTGCCGGCCCGCGTGTTATCGAGCAAACCGTTCGCGAAAAACTGCCGGAAGGCTTCCAGCGCAGCGAGTTCCTGCTGGAGCACGGCGCGATCGACCTGATCATTCCGCGCGGCGAACTGCGTCCGCGCCTGGGTAGCCTGCTGGCGCAAATGATGGGCCTGCCGACACCTGTGTACGTCGCGCCTAAAATCGAGCCGATTGTCGTGCCACCGGTGCCTGCAAACATATGACCCAACGTACCCTGGGCGAATGGCTCGCCTACCTTGAGCAGTTGCATCCGTCAGCCATCGACATGGGCCTGGAGCGCTCGCAACAGGTAGCGGCCCGCCTCGGGTTGGGCCGGCCGGCGCCGCGTGTGATCACGGTGACCGGCACCAACGGCAAGGGCTCTACCTGCGCCTTTGTCGCGGCCTTGCTGCAAGCCCAGGGCCTGAAGGTCGGCGTGTACAACTCGCCGCACCTGCTGCGCTACAACGAGCGGGTGCAGCTCAATGGCGTCGAAGCCACTGACGAGCAACTCTGCGAAGCCTTCGCCGCACTTGATGCCGGGCGTGGCGAGATTTCCCTGACCTATTTCGAGATGGGCACCCTGGCGGCGTTCTGGCTGTTCGAGCGTGCGCAGCTGGATGTAGTGGTGCTGGAAGTCGGCCTGGGTGGGCGTCTGGACACGGTCAACGTGGTGGATGCCGACCTGGCGCTGATTACCAGTATTGGCGTCGACCATGCGGACTACCTGGGTAACACCCGTGAGTCCGTGGCCTATGAAAAAGCCGGGATCTTCCGCCAGGGCAAGCCTGCACTGTGCGGCGACCTGGACCCGCCGCATACCTTGCTGGACAAGGTGCGCGAGCTGGATTGCCCGTTCTTCCTGCGCGGGCGTGATTTCAATCTCGAGATTGGCGACCAATTCTGGCAATGGCGCGGGCTTGACGCGCGCGGTCAAACTGTTGAGTTGCGCGACTTGCCACTGCTGAACCTGCCGATGGAAAACGCCGCGCTCGCGCTGCAAGCCTACCTGTTGCTGGATTTGCCCTGGCATGCCGAGCAGATTGCCGCTACGTTGCAGGCTACTCGCGTGGTGGGGCGCCTTGACCGGCGCACGTTCGACTGGGAGGGCAAGCGCCTGAACCTGCTGCTGGACGTGGGGCATAACCCTCACGCCGCTGAATACCTGGCCAGGCGCCTGGCACGCACGCCGCCCGCCGGTCGCCGCCTCGCGGTGTTCGGGTTGTTGTCCGACAAGGACCTGGACGGCGTGGTTGCACCCTTGCTGGGCGACGTCCAGGCCTGGGCGGTTGCACCGCTGGATACGTCCCGCAGTCGTCCTGCCATCGAGTTGCAGGTTGCCTTGCAGAACCTTGGCGCGTCCGTGACGTCCCATGCAAGCGTGACAGCCGCCCTGGAAGCCCAGTGCGCGGTTGCGACGCCTGAGGATGAGATTCTGTTGTTCGGATCATTTTATTGTGTTGCCGAGGCGCTCGAATGGTTGGCCCGGCGCTCCACGGAGGAAGCTGCACATGGCATTACTGGATAGCGCATACAAGCAGCGAATGGTTGGAGCCCTGGTCCTGGTGGCGTTGGCGGTGATTTTCCTGCCGATGCTGTTTTCCCGTCAGGATGAGCAGCGCCAAGTGACCGTTGAAGCGCCAGCTGCGCCCCAGGCGCCTGCGGTGCCTCAGGTTCAGGTTGAGCCGGTGGTGGTTCCCGAGCCGCAAGCGCTGCCGGAAGAAGAGCCGGTGCCGACCGATGACGAAGTGGCTGCACAGCAAGCGCCGTCGATGCCGGTGCAGCCGAGCGTGCCGGTGGTTAAGCCTGCGCCTGCTGCTCCTGCAGTTGCTGCGAAGCCTGCGGCGCCGGCGCCAGCACCAAAACCTGTGGCCCCGCAACCTGCGGCACCGGGCAAGCCGGACGTGGGCCAGAGCCGTATTGACCCGAATGGCTTGCCGATCAGCTGGTCGATCCAGCTGGCCAGCCTGGCTAACCGCGAAAGTGCTGATGCGTTGCAGAAGAAGCTGCGCACCCAGGGTTATAACGCCTATATCCGCAGCGCCGATGGCAAGAACCGGGTATTCATCGGGCCGCTGATCGAGCGCGCCGAAGCCGATCGCCTGCGGGACCTGTTGGATCGCCAGCAGAACCTCAAGGGTTTTGTGGTTCGCTTCCAGCCCGAAAAAGGCTGAGGCTGCAAGGATTCAAGCTGGAATGCGCTCAATGTGGGAGCGGGCTTGCTCGCGAAGCGGTGTATCAGTCAGCAGATTTATTGGCTGCCCCACCGCCTTCGCGAGCACGCCCGCTCCCACAAGTGTTTTGGGTGTGCCGCAACAGGCCGGTTTCCCCTATAACTCATTGATTTCAAATGCACTGCCAATCACAGCTTACCGATAGCCCAGCGCTCTGCTAAAATGCGCCGCCTTATCCGTCTGTAGGCTGAACTGTGCCATTTACCTGGGTTGATTGGGCGATCGTTGCAATCGTCGCCATCTCCGCTTTGATCAGTCTGAGCCGCGGCTTCGTCAAAGAAGCATTGTCGCTGCTGACATGGATCATCGCAGGAGTTGTAGCCTGGATGTTCGGCGGTTCATTGTCTGTCTATCTGGCCGGATACATCGAGACACCTTCGGCTCGCGTCATCGCGGGCTGCGCCATCATGTTCATCGCCACGTTGTTGGTGGGGGCAATGGTCAATTATCTTATCGGCGAATTGATACGTGTCACCGGCCTCTCCGGGACCGATCGATTTCTCGGCATGGCCTTCGGCGCCGCGCGTGGCGGCTTGCTGGTGGTCGTGGCGGTCGGGCTGTTGAGCCTGGGGCCGGTACAGCAGGATTCGTGGTGGCAGGAGTCGGTACTCGTGCCAAAATTTCTATTGGTTGCAGATTGGTCCAAAAACCTCATTTTGGGGTGGAGCAGTCAGTGGCTGGCCAGCGGGATCAGCGTACCCGCTGATCTTCCGTTCAAGGAACACCTCTTGCCGGCCAAAACGCCTCAGTAAGTTGTGTTCAGTCAAGATTCATTAAGTAGGGGTTGCGTCGCATGTGTGGCATCGTCGGTATCGTCGGTAAGTCGAACGTGAATCAGGCGCTGTATGACGCGCTAACCGTCCTCCAGCACCGCGGCCAGGATGCTGCCGGTATTGTGACCAGCCACGACGGCCGGTTATTCCTGCGCAAGGACAATGGTCTGGTGCGTGACGTGTTCCATCAGCGCCACATGCAGCGCCTGGTCGGGCACATGGGCATTGGCCACGTGCGCTACCCGACAGCGGGCAGCTCGACCTCGGCCGAAGCCCAGCCGTTCTACGTCAACTCGCCCTATGGCATCACCCTGGCGCACAACGGCAACCTGACCAACGTTGAACAACTGGCCAAGGAGATTTACGAATCTGACCTGCGCCACGTCAACACCAACTCGGACTCCGAAGTACTGCTGAACGTGTTCGCCCACGAGCTGGCCCAGCGCGGCAAGCTGCAGCCGACCGAAGAAGACGTGTTCGCTGCCGTGACTGACGTGCACAACCGCTGCGTCGGTGGCTATGCGGTAGTGGCGATGGTGACCGGCTACGGTATCGTCGGTTTTCGCGATCCCCACGGCATCCGCCCGATCGTGTTCGGCCAGCGTCATACCGACGAAGGCGTCGAGTACATGATCGCTTCCGAAAGCGTGTCCCTGGACGTGCTGGGCTTTACCCTGATTCGCGACCTGGCGCCGGGCGAAGCGGTCTACATCACTGAAGACGGCAAGCTGCACACCCGTCAGTGCGCACTGAACCCGAAACTCACCCCGTGCATCTTCGAACACGTCTACCTGGCGCGTCCGGATTCGATCATCGACGGTGTTTCGGTGTACAAGGCGCGCCTGCGCATGGGCGAGAAGCTGGCGGACAAGATCCTGCGCGAGCGCCCGGATCACGACATCGACGTGGTTATCCCTATCCCGGACACCAGCCGCACCGCTGCGCTGGAGTTGGCGAACCACCTGGGCGTGAAATTCCGCGAAGGCTTCGTCAAGAACCGTTACATCGGCCGTACCTTCATCATGCCTGGCCAGGCTGCGCGCAAGAAGTCGGTGCGCCAGAAGCTCAACGCGATCGAGCTGGAGTTCCGCGGCAAGAACGTGATGCTGGTGGATGACTCCATCGTACGCGGCACCACCTGCAAGCAGATCATCCAGATGGCCCGCGAAGCCGGTGCGAAGAACGTTTACTTCTGTTCCGCCGCGCCTGCCGTGCGTTACCCGAACGTGTACGGCATCGACATGCCGAGCGCCCACGAACTGATCGCCCACAACCGTTCGACCCAGGACGTTGCGGACCTGATCGGCGCCGACTGGCTGATCTACCAGGACCTGCCGGACCTGATCGAAGCCGTCGGTGGTGGCAAGATCAAGATCGAGGAGTTCGATTGCGCGGTGTTCGACGGCAAGTACGTCACCGGCGATGTCGACGAGGCCTACCTGAACAAGATCGAGCAGGCCCGTAACGATTCCTCGAAGATCAAGACCCAGGCGGTCAGCGCGATCATCGACCTGTACAACAACTGAGTAGACACCGGCCCTGAGGGGCCGGTTTTGTATCTTTGATAAAGCATTCGAGTTGAGGAGTAGAGCATGAGTCAGGAATGGGATGCCGGTCGCTTGGACAGCGACCTCGATGGCGTAGCTTTCGATACCCTGGCTGTGCGCGCCGGCCAGCACCGCACCCCGGAAGGTGAGCACGGTGACCCGATGTTCTTTACCTCCAGCTATGTGTTCCGCACTGCGGCCGACGCCGCTGCGCGTTTTGCCGGTGAAGTACCGGGCAACGTTTATTCGCGTTACACCAACCCGACCGTGCGCGCGTTCGAAGAGCGTATCGCCGCGCTGGAAGGCGCCGAGCAAGCTGTCGCCACTGCCACGGGCATGGCCGCGATTCTCGCGGTAGTCATGAGCCTGTGCAGTGCCGGTGACCACGTCCTTGTATCGCGCAGCGTGTTTGGTTCGACCATCAGCCTGTTCGAAAAGTACTTCAAGCGTTTTGGTATTGAAGTCGACTACGTGCCGCTGGCGGACCTGTCCGGCTGGGACGCGGCCATCAAGGCCAACACCAAATTGCTGTTCGTCGAGTCGCCGTCCAATCCATTGGCCGAGCTGGTGGACATTGCCGCATTGTCCGAAGTGGCCCACGCCAAGGGCGCGATGCTGATCGTCGACAACTGCTTCTGCACCCCTGCATTGCAGCAGCCGCTGAAGCTGGGCGCAGACATCGTTGTGCACTCGGCCACCAAGTTCATCGACGGCCAGGGCCGTTGCATGGGGGGCGTGGTTGCCGGCCGCAGCGAGCAGATGAAGGAAGTGGTGGGCTTCTTGCGCACCGCCGGCCCGACCCTGAGCCCGTTCAACGCCTGGATCTTCCTTAAAGGTCTGGAGACCCTGAGCCTGCGGATGAAGGCCCATTGTGCCAACGCCCAGGCCCTGGCCGAGTGGCTGGAGCAACAGGACGGTATCGAGAAGGTCCACTACGCCGGCCTCAAGAGCCACCCGCAACACGAGTTGGCCCAGCGCCAGCAACGTGGTTTCGGCGCCGTGGTGAGTTTCGAGGTCAAGGGCGGCAAAGAGGGCGCCTGGCGCTTTATCGATGCGACTCGCCTGATCTCCATCACCGCCAACCTGGGTGACAGCAAGACCACTATTACTCACCCAAGCACCACCTCTCACGGTCGCCTGGCGCCGCAGGAGCGTGAAGCTGCCGGGATTCGTGACAGCCTGATCCGCATTGCCGTGGGCCTGGAAGACGTCGCTGACCTGCAGGCCGACCTGGCCCGTGGGTTGGCTGCCCTGTGATCGAGTGGTCCATGGAGGCGGCGAGCGCCAGTAACGGGCGGGTCGCGCTGGTGACCGGCGCGGCGCGGGGCATCGGCCTGGGGATTGCCGCCTGGTTGATCAGCGAAGGCTGGCAGGTGGTATTGACGGACCTGGACCGTGAGCGCGGTTCCAAGGTGTCCAAGGTGCTCGGCGACAACGCCTGGTTTATTACCATGGACGTGGCCGATGAGCGGCAGGTTGCCCAGGGCGTGGCCGAGGTACTTGGCCAGTTCGGGCGCCTGGATGCGCTGGTGTGCAATGCCGCCGTGGCCGACCCGCGCAATATCACCCTGGAAAGTCTCGACCTGGCTTACTGGAATCGTGTACTGGCGGTGAACCTCAGTGGTCCCATGTTGCTGGCCAAGCACTGTGCGCCCTACCTGCGGGCCCACGGCGGCGCCATCGTCAACCTGGCGTCGACCCGGGCACGCCAGTCGGAACCGGACACCGAAGCCTATGCGGCGAGCAAGGGCGGTTTGCTGGCCCTGACCCACGCGTTGGCTATCAGCCTCGGGCCGGAAGTACGGGTCAATGCCGTCAGCCCGGGCTGGATCGATGCCCGTGACCCGGCTGCACGCCGTGCCGAGCCGCTGACGGATGCGGATCACGCCCAGCACCCGGCGGGCAGGGTAGGCACTGTGGAAGACGTAGCGGCGATGGTGGCGTGGTTGCTGTCGCGCAATGCCGGGTTTGTCACCGGGCAAGAGTTCGTCGTCGACGGCGGCATGAGCAAGAAGATGATTTACACCGAGTAGGGCGGGTCGCGGTCCTGAAGCAATTTTGTCTTTTTCAGAAAAACTTCAAGCAGGCTATTGACTTAGGTCCGCTACCTGCGTAAATTTCGCGGCCTCAACGAAGCAAAGGGTGATTAGCTCAGCTGGGAGAGCATCTGCCTTACAAGCAGAGGGTCGGCGGTTCGATCCCGTCATCACCCACCACTTCTTGAGAGTTTTGCCCTAGGGCAAGACGCAACGTTAAAAGTTGCACCGACGCGCAGCGGTAGTTCAGTCGGTTAGAATACCGGCCTGTCACGCCGGGGGTCGCGGGTTCGAGTCCCGTCCGCTGCGCCATATTTTCCAGGTCTGATGTTTCAGATTTGAGATTGAACAGCCAAGGCTGGTCAGTCAGATGTTTGAAGGCGGTTGAAGGTGACACTTCAGCAGTCTGAGCGATACGCAGCGGTAGTTCAGTCGGTTAGAATACCGGCCTGTCACGCCGGGGGTCGCGGGTTCGAGTCCCGTCCGCTGCGCCATATCTGTTCCAGGGCCCACTGAACGCCCTGAGACGCCAAAGCAAGCCGCTGGCTTGGTTGGATCGATAGCAAAGACCCTGGTCGAAAGACCGGGGTTTTTTGTGTCTGCGATTGGGTGCCGGCGCGGCAAGTACAGGGGCCGGCAAGCCAGCCCCGTGTCCGGGGTCAGAATCCCAGCTTGTCCCGCAACCCGTAATACCAGGCCCCCAGCGCCGCAAACGGCGTGCGCAACAGTTGTCCGCCGGGGAAGGGGTAGTGCGGCAGGCCGGCAAACGCATCAAAACGTTCTGCCTGGCCTCTTAGCGCTTCCGCCAGTACCTTGCCCGCCAAGTGGGTATACGTCACGCCATGGCCGCTACAGCCCTGGGAGTAGTAGATGTTATCCCCCAGGCGACCGACCTGCGGCAGGCGCGACAAGGTCAGCAGGAAATTGCCGGTCCAGGCGTAGTCGATCTTCACGTCCTTGAGCTGCGGGAAGGCCTTGAGCATCTTCGGCCGGATGATCGCCTCGATATTCGCCGGGTCACGCGCGCCGTACACCACGCCACCGCCGAAGATCAGGCGCTTGTCGCTCGTCAGGCGGTAGTAGTCCAGCAGGTAATTGCAGTCCTCGACGCAGTAATCCTGTGGCAGCAGCGTCTTCGCCAGTTCATCGCCCAGTGGTGCGGTGGTAATCACCTGCGTACCACACGGCATCGACTTGGCCGCCAGTTCCGGAACGAGGTTCCCCAGATAGGCGTTGCCTGCAACAATAATGAACTTGGCCCTGACCTTGCCGTGCGCCGTATGCACCACCGGATTGGCGCCGCGCTCGATGCGAGTCGCCGCCGACTGCTCATAAATGGTGCCGCCCAGGGACTCCACGGCTGCCGCTTCGCCCAGCGCCAGGTTCAGCGGGTGAATGTGCCCGCCGCTCATGTCGAGCAGGCCGCCCACATAGTTGTCACAGGCGACCACCTCGCGAATGCGCCGCTCGTCCAGCAACTCCAGCTGGGTGTGGCCGTAGCGCTCCCACAGGCGCTTCTGCGACTCCAGGTGGCCCATGTGCTTGCTGTTCAGTGCCGCGAACACACCGCCGTCCTTCAGATCGCACTGGATCTGATACTTGGCCACCCGCTCCCGAATGATCCTGCCGCCTTCAAATGCCATGTCGCCGAGTAATTTCGCCTGCTGGGGGCCGACACTGCGCTCGATCACATCGATATCACGGCTGTAGCTGTTGACGATCTGCCCACCATTGCGGCCCGACGCGCCAAAGCCTACCTTGGCAGCTTCCAGCACTGTCACGCGAAAGCCGTTTTCCAGCAGGAACAGCGCACTGGACAGGCCGGTATAACCGGCGCCAATCACGCACACATCGGTTTCGACTTCACCTTGCAGCTCTGGGCGAGGAGGTACCGCATTCGCAGACGCGGCGTAATACGACTGGGGGTAGGGGGTGTTCGCCATCCTGGAACCTCTGTTTTATATTTTTTACGAGTGCGCCGATCCTACCTGAGTTGAAAATCCGCTGCCAGCCGCCGGAAAATACCGTTGTGCTGGCCACAAATAAAAAATTCGCATATTCATAGGCTTAGCTGCAAAAAAGGTGTTGACACCCCTCGGGAATTCCGTAGAATGCCGCCTCACAGCAGGCACGTAGCTCAGTTGGTTAGAGCACCACCTTGACATGGTGGGGGTCGTTGGTTCGAGTCCAATCGCGCCTACCAAACAAAATCCGCTCTGCTGGGCGGTCTAAAAGGGCTCACCGAAAGGTGGGCCCTTTTTTGTTGCCTGTGTTTCGTCCTGAATGAGGTCTACACCTTCTGATCTATTTCCAGGAGGGCGTAATGGAGGCAGGAAAAAGGCGTAGTCATCGAGACTACACGCTGACCTTTAAATTGTCGGTCGTCGACGAAGTCGAAACGGCGAGCTGGGCTGTAAATAGGCTCAAGAGCGCTACCGGATTCAAGGCAAAACCACCGTTCTGACGCGGTTACGCAAGCGTGGTCGGCAAGAGTGTAGCCCCGGCACATAGATTGGCTCGCCGGGATGGGGTCTGTGCCCGACAGAAACCGACCACTAACGCCATGGCAACGCATCAAAGATGCTTGAAGAACAGTTGGCGTTTTCCAATCAGAAAGCGCAGTTTTTCGAGGCGGTCGTGGATGTCTTGAAAAACGCCTACGGTCTCTCTGTCGTAAAAAAGCGTCCCGGCAATTCCTCGCGCATAAACCAATCCAGAACCTGAGCATCAGCAGGGCTTGCCAGTGCTTGGGGATAAGCCGACAGGCTTACTGCAAACGCAATCGCACCGATGCAACTCGTCTGGTTCTGGATCAGAAAGTTGCCGACTTCGTTCAACAAAAAAGTCAGCGTCGGCCGCGTTTGGGTACCCGAAAGCTGCACCACTTGCTGCGTTGCCAGCCTCAACTTGAACTGCAAGTGGGGCGAGATCGGCTGTTTTCGATCCTGCACCGAAGGCGTGGTCCGCGAGCGGGCGTAGCACAAGACGACCGACAGTCATCATCGCTTTCTGCGCCATCCGAACCTACTTAAACCGGGTCCTGATCAGGTTGTTCCAATCGGTCCGGAAAAAATCCGGGTAGCTGACATCACCTAACTGCCCGTTCAGGAAGGTGTGGCCTATCTGAGACTTGTGACGGATGCTTTTTCGCGAAAGGTCGTGGTTACCAGGTCCATGAAAGTCTGCACACCGAGTCGGTAGTGCAGGTTACGTCGAGCCGTGAATCAGGCTCAAACCGCGCAGCCACTGGTTCATCACTCGGACAGAGCCGGCCAGTATCGCTTGGGAATGTACCAGGAACAGCACGCGAAACACGGCATCCGGTGTTCCATGACGGGCGGCTATGACTGCTACCAAAATGCTTTGGCAGAGCGGGTCAACGGGATCTTGAGGGCGGCGCTTCTGCCTGAGCGACAACAGGATTTCATGCAGTCCGTAGAGCCAAACGTTACTCAGCGCATGCTCAACGAATTATCGCCATCACCCACGAATGGGGGAGCGTCGTGATCGCGCTGCGGGCTTGTCAGGCGTACGCCAGAGAAATCTCGAAACAAAAATATGGCTGCTTTGCTTTGATTTTGTGCTGTATGTATGTACAGTATATCGAGTGGTTAAGGATAGCCACTAATCAGGAGAAGTAATGTCTATGTACTACGCGACACCATATGTATTCACGCCAAGCGCCACGCTCGACAATGGGCCTCAGCTCAGATCAATTATTCAAGCCGGATATCGCTGGATTCAAATTAACCGCGACGTATGCCCGATCAAGACTACCGTGCCCTTGAATAAGGCCGACCTAACCCCGGTTCACGGTCTGGTCATTGAGCCCGCACCAGGCATCGAGAAGGTGCTTATTGACTCAAGCGGAATTGGTCGAAATCCGGAAGTACCTACCGATCCGAGCTATGCAGCGTTTGATTATCAAGGGAAGGTCCGGCCTGCAAGTTTTTTAACGCGGGAAGCTTTTCTGAATCAGAATGAAATTTTTGTCGATGATCCGACAAAATATGTAGCTGGGGACTGGATTGTAATTTCCGATGCTTCAACAGACTTCCATAAGCAGCCGCTTCCACTTGATGGTCCTATGGAAGTTCGGCAGGTTATTCGAGTATTCAGCGGGTCGCTGGTGATCAACAATGTTCTCAAAAAAGGACATCCGGATGGAGCCATTGTTGCTACGTGCGTGCCGATTCGTAACGTTATAATTCGAGGCCTGGAGTTCACTGGGAACTCTGCTGTCGGAGTTCATATTCACTACGGCCAGCATTGCACTATTCAAGATATTACCTCTGTTAACTGGACTGGGCGGTCGCTTGTTCTCATTGATAACGGCGGTAGCAATAACTCAGTCATTGATTGCTACTGTACCGGGACAGAGGCTGGTGGTGGGCCAACACAAAATGCCTGGGGTGTAGTCATGGAAGGTCAGGATTCATCCCGGATGGTGAATAGCGGCGGTGAATTTTGCGGTAATGGCAGTGCAATGAATTACTGTATTGATAGCGTAGCTGTCGATGCAAGAGCCCGCAGGAATAATGTAAATGTCGGCGTATATACCCACTCTATCCGAAGTGGTTATATCCGGCCGAGAACGGAACGTCCTCTAATTCTTGACACATACGAGAGTCCAGAGAACGTTGATTGCTTTATCTTTAGCAAGCGGGGTTTATCATAAGCTCTAGCTGTGTTATGAGTTTGTTCGCCTCTCAATGTTTTAATGTCATTTAAGAGGTAGTGCGAAGAAGGCCGAGTCTTGGCCTTCTTCTCTCAAAAAATAACCCCTGAATGGCTTTCTATTTCCCCCGACACGAAGGCTGCCTAAGACTGGCAGTCGTAACTTCTCGCGAGGCGCTCTAAAAAGACTATACGTTCGCATAGTACCGCTTATGCTTTTATTTTAATTTAACGGATGGAGTGCAGCGTGAGGTTGGGCAGGCATTGTTGAATTATTTTTTGAGCTTAAGTTGAATGCGCGTCGCCAGTAGAAACCCAGTATCAGCAGAAATATAGGGCCTGTAGATGGGGAAGACAGACCATCTTGAAATACATTGAATACAGTAAAGAATGGTATGACCATTGCCATCATTGCAATGTAAAATCTCTTTTGAAATTCATCGCTTTGAGGGATTTTGAAGAAAGGTTTTACGATGCTCCACAGGAATATCAGATAGAACAATCCAGCAAGACCTCCCATTTTCCAAATGGCACCTAAATATTGATTGTGTGGCGTATAACCTGAGGTGCTCACATCGTTATCGAAGTAGCCAAGCTCAGAGTTAAAAAGCCCATAGCCACCAAAGCCAGTACCAAATATCGGGCTGCTTATTAAGTCATCAATAATTATCATGTACAGGCCTAATCTTCCTGATGAAACCCCATCCCAATTTCCAGAGTAGATGTTGTCTGTCATCAAAAGTATTTTGGCGAATAATTCAATAAAGTAGTCTGAAAAAATCGCTATTATGGTTGCAGATGTAACGATGGCAAGCGTGATGTATAGAGCAGCTCTAAATATCCTGCCGACTGTCATTTTTCCCGCGAAGAAGCAACATAAGCAACTAACGATTAAACCAAATGCAGCTTGTCTAGATCCACTGCCTAGGACGAGTATCAAGCTGCACAACATTCCAGTGTACGAAATAATCCGTATGCTTTTTTTGGGTTTCATGATTACGCCTAGCGCTAGACAAATCATGAATGCCGTCGAAAAAAATACAGCTATTCCATTTATTCCATTGCTACCATGAAATTTCATACCGAAAAATGTAGGGTCGAAGACGGCGCCGTAAATGACTTCGCCTGGGATACGCTCAAATTCAGTAAATATAGTAACGTGGCCCTTCATGAAAATCGCGTCAACCGTTGCTGCAAGCGCGGTTGCCGTGAGTAGATAGATTAATGTCTTGTTGAACCTGTCAGGGTGAATGCTTGACTCTCCAATGTTTCTACCCAGCAAATAGACCAGGTATGGCTTGAAGAAAAACGCTATGGAGAAAATAGATCTGGCGATGTTTCCCGGCTGGATAAATAATTGTATGTATATAAGTGAGATGAAAGAGAAAATTATGCTGAGCAGAAGCCACTTATTTATCTTGTGGTGAATGATTAGTATGTAAGGGAGGATAAGTAGGCATAGCAAGTCAGACGGCGCAATTTCAACGCCAAGAGCAGGCACGAATATTCTTAGTGGAATGCACAGTAAAACAGCTGATAAAAATAAAAGCATGTTCGACTATCCCTGTAGTAACAAAACTTAAAAAAGCACACTTCATGCATTATTTATTGTCTTGAGCGCCTTTTGAGGCAGCATCATGCCGCCCATCTGCGCGCCAGAATAGTTAACTTGTCATGGCAAGCTTGCCGAAAGCGCGAAACGTGTTCGAAAATTGATAAGTGGCATGATGGTTCCTTTGTATCGCGGTAATCGAAGATCCGTTCGAATTGCTGAAATTGTAGACGTGTTTCGGTGTAGTGAGAGGATTTCGAGTTGCTCGGTTCGGCAGGACACTGTGAATGGTTGATTACTGTAGGAATAGACAACGCTAAGTTAATGATTCTTGTAAGGTTAAACGGGAAATTCGTAGCCTTTCAAAGGGCGAATTTTCCCCTATGGATCAATCGGTTGCAGATTTCTCGGGATCACCTTCAAATGGTGGGGGGCGCTGGCTCGAGTCCTATCGCGCCGACCAAACAGAATCCGCTTTGCTGGGCGGTCTGGAAGGGCTCACCGAAAGGTGCGCCCTTTTTTGTTGCGATTTGCGAAGCCTTTGCAACCTACCTCCTCAAAATGACAATTCGGCGTCCCTTCCTGGCTTGTCGATTTATCCCGTTGTGCTTCTTTCGAGCGTGCTTCGGCATCTTCTTTTCCCGTCTCCCATGAGCCTCCCTGAACGCCACAACGTAGATCACGCGCCCGATACGCGTGATGCGTATGTCGGCGTCGGTGGGCAATAGCTAGAGGGTGCTGCTTTCGTAGAATTTTTAGCTGTATGCATGTACAGTTGTTTCGCCAAAAAATGGCCATGGGAAATCAGGAGAAGTCATATGTCAATTTACAGCGATACCCCTTATGTTTTTACGCCGGATCCCTCTGCGGATAACGGTCCTCAACTCCAGTCGGTGATGAAGGCCGGATACCGCTGGATTCAAATCAATGGCACTGACTGCCCAATCGGGACAACAGTCCTGCTAAACCGTGATGACAATTGGCCCTACAGTGGGCAGATCATCGAGCCAGCACCAGGGATCGATAAGGTCACTATCGACGTTTCAGGGATCGGTCGTAACCCGCTGGACCCAACAGATCCGAGTTATGCCGCCATCGACTACCAGGGTAATGTTCGCCCGGGCAGTTATCTGACCGCGCCGGCCTACGTCAATACGACCGAAATCTCCGTGGCTGATACCACTCCGTACACAAACGGTTCCTGGATCGTCATCTCGGATGCTTCAACCGATTTTGCAACCTACCCGATGCCACTCGACGGCCCCCTGGAGGTTCGCCAGGTTATATATGTGCTGGCTAACTCATTGATTGTTAATCGCGTAATCAAACGTGATCATCCCCTGGGCGCAATCGTGGCTTTATGTGACCCGATTAAAAACGTGTACATCCGCAACCTTGAATTCACCGGGGACGCTGCGGTAGGGCTGCATCTGCACTACGCACAACACTGTGTGATCGAGAACATCACGTCGGTCGACTGGACTGGGCGCTGCATGCTGCTGCTGGACAACGGTGGTGAGTACAACACCATTCTTGATAGTTATTGCACGGCTACAGAGCCAGGTGTCGATCCTGAACAGACCGCCTGGGGTGTCGTCATCGAGGGGCAGGACTCTACCCGCGTGATTAATTCAGGTGGTGAAAATTGCGGCTTGGGGATGGGGATGAATTACAGCATTGATTGTGTGTCGATTAACGCAAGGGCTCGCCTCAATACAGTAAACGTTGGGGTCTATACCGCATCCATTCGTACGGGGTTCCTTCGACCTGCGACCGAATCCCCTCTGATCCTGGATAACGTCATCACTTCAGACTGCGTTGATTGCTATATGGTTGAACCCATACCTTTTTCCGGATAATCATGGAAAAAAAGCCCGCATTGAGCGGGCTTTTTTATTGGGAATATTTATTCCCAGGGTATAGGTTCGCGGCCAGCGCCGTTGCGACGCCCAGCAACAGAGCGGCCGCAATTGTCCCTTGGTAATCATTGGCCAACACAGAAGCACGGCCAGGTAGGGCAGATTCGAATGGGCGCTGAGTCGGCAGGATGCCGCGGACCTGTAAAGCGCCCGTCCAGACGCAGTTCTGCAGCCCTTGTCATGCACTCGATTTTCTCGTCTTGCCCCTTCAGATTGCGCTTCGCAAGTCTTTCGCCTGAATGTCCTGGGGATTCCGTTCGGCAACGTTAGGACTTTTCCCAGGTTAAAGATGGCGTCGTACTACTACTCTTCCTGTGTTGTTCCGAAGGATCGATAGGCCTGCCCCGATTCGTCATAAATAACTACAGAGAGCTGCCCCATGCTTCAACTCGACTTCTATTCAACGCTGGTCGCCGCCTCCCTGGTGCTTTTACTTGGGCGCGGGCTGGTCGCTCGAGTCGGTTTCCTGCGCACTTACAATATTCCGGAGCCGGTGGCCGGTGGTTTAGTGGTGGCGGTGCTGCTTCTGGTCCTGCGTATGCTCGCTGGCATTGAGGTCCGGTTTGATTCGTCGCTGCAGACGCCACTGATGTTGGCTTTCTTTGCCACCATTGGTTTGAATGCGGATTTCGCCAGCCTGAAGAAAGGCGGGCGGGTGCTGGGGATTTTCCTGCTGGTGGTGACGGCGCTCCTGGTGGTCCAGAACGCGATGGGGATTGCGCTGGCCAAGGCGCTGGGGCTCGATCCATTGATGGGGTTGTTGGCGGGCTCCATTACGCTGTCGGGTGGGCACGGGACCGGCGCGGCCTGGGGCGCGGTGTTCAGCGAGAAGTATGGCGTGGCGTCGGCGTCCGAACTGGCCATTGCTTCCGCGACCTTTGGCCTGGTGCTCGGCGGCCTGATTGGCGGCCCGGTCGCTCGCCTGCTGATCAAGCGCGTCCAGACGCCCGCCCTGGCGCCGGTACAACCGCTAGGGCCAAAAGGGTTCGAGCAGCCGAATCAAGAGCGCATGATCACCTCCTTCTCGTTTATCGAGACCCTGGCGCTGCTCGCCATCAGCCTGCAAGTGGGCACATTCCTCAGCGGTTTTATCCAGGGCACGGCCTTTGAGCTGCCGACGTTTGTGTGTGTCTTGTTTGTCGGTGTGGTGTTGCGTAATGGTCTGTCGGCGCTGGGCTGGCACCAGGTATTCGAGCGCGAAGTCTCGGTGCTAGGGAATGTCAGCCTGTCGTTGTTCCTGGCGATTGCATTGATGTCGCTCAAGCTCTGGGACCTCGCCGCGCTGGCCCTGCCGATTTTCATCCTGCTGGCTGCGCAGGCGTTGATGATGGCGCTGTTTGCGATTTTCGTGACGTTCCGGGTGATGGGGAGCAACTATGACGCGGCGGTCCTGGCGGCGGGGCACTGCGGTTTCGGGCTCGGTGCCACGCCAACTGCCATTGCGAACATGCAGGCGGTGACCCAGCGTTTCGGGCCATCGCAGATTGCATTTCTGGTGGTGCCGATGGTGGGCGCCTTTTTCATCGATATCACCAATGCGATCGTGATCAAGTTGTACCTGGCGCTGCCGATCCTGGGCGTCGCGGGATAAACGCGGTTTACCGGATTTGCCGTTTAATGACTCGCCAGGTCCTGCTTGCCCAGGACCTCGTCAATCACCCCAAGCTGCCAGGTGAAATACGGATTGAACGTCAACCGCGCGTGCATCTTGCCCGGCTCACGGTAGCCCCAGTCCGAATACCACACGTCGGCCCCCTGTTCGCAGGCGCGGGTTGCGTCGTCCGTCTGGCCGTTCCAGCAAAACCGCAGGCTGCCCTGTTCGCCATACAGAGCGTTGTCGGGTGAGAACAGCAACCCCATGTGGGAGAACTGGCTGATCCGCAACTCCGGCAGGTAGTCGGTACGCGCTTTTACACGGCGGGTATCCCAGGCGCTCTCTGGCAATGTGCCGTACCAGGCGAGGCGGCTATGGGGGTTGCTGAAGCGTTGCTGGAAGGTCTCCAGCACGTAGTGCGTATCGAGTACTGAGTCGTGGGCTGCGACGGCAATGAACACCGGCTTGTCATAGGGGCGCCGCTCCAGGTCCTGGCGGGCTAGCCGGCTGCTGCGGTAGAACTGGGCAAAACCGTTGGTGGGCACTGTCATGTAGCGCACCAGGCTCTGTTGTGGCCGGCTGGCGTCTGGCGCCAGCAGCCAGGGGCGCGCCCAACTGATCAGGGGTGTCAGCCAGTCGTAGGTCATGCTGGACTGGAACGCGGGAGAGAACAGCAGCAGCCCCGCGACGTCGTCGTGTTTGTAGGCGTAGTCGAGTACCAGGTTGGCGCCGGTGGAAAAGCCGCCGAGGTAGATTTCTCCTACCTCTGCGCGAAGGATCGCAGCCTGTTCGTCCACCACCCGGCGCCAGTCTTCCATGCGTACCTGCAGCATGTCGGCCGGTTGCGTGCCGTGGCCGGGCAGCAGCACGGTCCTGACCAGAAAGCCGCGGGCGGCCAGTGCGCTGCCGATATCGTGGAAAGACCAGGGTGAGTCGCCCAGGCCATGCACGAGAATGATCCCGCGCTTGGGGGCACCCGCCGGGCGCCATTCCTGCGGGGCGTTCCAGTTGAGTTCGGCATCCTTGTCGATGCCCTGGAAATCACGATGGTCCCGCAGCCATTGCAAGGTAGCGGCGCGATACGCTTCGAATGATTTCTGGCCAAGCGGCATGCCCGGTTCTGCGAGGGCTGTCGTGCAGAGCAATAGGGCGAGCATGCCGCAAGCAACGCTTCGGAGCGTTCTGCGCATCGATGGACGGGGCTGCATACAGGTGTGGTTGTTCAAGGCAGGTTCTCAACGGAGCGTAACCGTAAGGTCATGCACGATAATGACCTGCCTTGTATCACCGAAAGTGCGAAACAGTAGCAAGACGTTTCCGATGATCTCAGAAACGATCCAGCCGGTAGGGCTCTAGCGCCGGCAGCCCGTTGGACGCGGCCGCAGGCGATGCCAGCCGTGCAATCAACTCCGCCGTCACCGCAGCCTGCGTCAGGCCCAGATGCTGATGCCCAAAGGCAAGCAGCACCTTGCCCTTGCACACCTTGTCGATAATCGGCAGCGAGTCCGGCAGGGAAGGGCGAAACCCCATCCACGGCGTCGCGTCCTCGGCACTCAAGTCACGACGAAACAGCCCCTGGCTCAGTCGATGCAACTGCCACGCGCGTTCCATGTTCGGTGGGCGATCAAGGCCGGCGAACTCCACGGTACCTGCCAGCCGCAATCCGCCGTCCATGGGCGTCATGATGAACTTGCGCTCCAATGACGTGACCGCAAACGGCAACCGTCCATGCTCATGGGGCAACATCAGGTGATAGCCGCGCTCTGTATCCAGCGGGACCTTTTTGCCAGTCAGTGCGCCGGTCAGG
Source organism: Pseudomonas sp. D4002 (assembly GCF_013385665.1). Classification (NCBI taxonomy): domain Bacteria; kingdom Pseudomonadati; phylum Pseudomonadota; class Gammaproteobacteria; order Pseudomonadales; family Pseudomonadaceae; genus Pseudomonas; species Pseudomonas sp. D4002. Next base: position 162,086 of record NZ_JACAPN010000017.1, on the reverse strand, counting down.
CTGGCTGAGTGCGCACCGCATGCGATCAACACCTGGCACGCGGCCACGATGCCTTGGTCGGTCCGCAATGAAACACCGTGCTCGTCCAGCTTCCCGCCCACGACCTGACGCTTGAGAAATTGCACCCCGCTGGCTTTGGCCGCCTCCATCAGCTCGCAAACCACCCCATAGGGATCGAGAAAATGCCCGGTGCGTGGAAAAAACAACCCGCCCTGAATCCCTTTGCTGAGTTGTGGCGCCGCGTCCTGCACCACGCTCGCGTGCCAGTGGTCCACCGGCACTTCCTGCTGACTCATGCGTGCCTGCAATGCATCAATGGCCTGTCGCGACTCGGCGCGCTCGAAGACCAGCAACGAGCCGTCTTCGCGCATCAGGTGCGGGCGCTCGATGCTGCCCAGCAGCCGGTGCCAGGCGCCCAGGCTGCCTTCATTGAGCGCGCGGATCCCGGCGACGGTGCGCTGGAAGGGCGCCGGGCGCAGGTTCAGCAGCAGCCGGGTAAACCACGGCAGTGCACGCGGCAGGTATTTCCAGTCCAGGCGCAGCGGGCCCATCGGGTCCATGAGCATGGCGGGCAAACGCGTCAGGATCGACGCATCCGCGATGGGGAACACTTGCTCGGTCGCCAGGTGGCCGGCATTGCCGAACGAGGCGCCGTGGCCAGGTTCCTGCTGATCGATGATGACCACCCGCCGGCCCTGGCGCGCCAGTTGCAGCGCGCAGGCGACGCCGATGATGCCGGCGCCCACTACGGCGACGTCTGGCATGACGTTATCGGACATGTTCTAGGCTTCCCTCTGACCGTCGAGCAAGCGCCGCAGCAGCAATGGGTTGCCGTGTTGCAGGGCCGTCGGCAGCAAGCTATCCGGGAAATCCTGGTAGCACACCGGCCGCAGGAATCGCAGGATCGCGGCGGTGCCCACCGAGGTGGTGCGTGAGTCCGAGGTGGCCGGGAATGGTCCTCCGTGCACCATCGCATCACACACTTCAACGCCGGTCGGCCAGCCGTTGACCAGCAGGCGGCCGGCCTTGCGTTCCAGGGTCGGCAGCAGCGCGCGGGCAGTTGCCAGGTCGTCGTCATCCAGATGCAGGGTTGCGGTCAGTTGGCCCTCCAGGTGTTCGCTGACCTGGCGGACCTCATCGACGTTGGCACATTGCACGATCAATGACGTGGCGCCGAATATCTCGGCTTGCAGGCTGTGATTGGCGAGAAAGTCCCGGGCCTGGGTCACGAACAAATGGGCCTGTCCCTGGTTCGGCCCTTCTGCCGGCAGACCGGTACCTGCGAGCTGAGCATGCCGGGTCAGGGCGCTGACGCCGTCTTCGTAAGCCTTGAAGATCCCCGGTGTCAGCATGGTCTGGGCAGTGCTGTGTTGAAGCAGGTTGGCAGCCGTGCCGACGAAGTGGTCCAGCGCTTGCCCTGCAACGGCAATCACCAGCCCGGGGTTGGTGCAGAACTGGCCGGCACCCTGGGTCAGGGACACGACAAAACCTTGTGCCAATGCTTCACCGCGTGCGCTCAACGCAGCGGGAAACAGGTAGACCGGATTGATCGAGCTCATCTCTGCATACACCGGGATCGGCACGGGGCGCGCCTGGGCCGCCTGGCACAAGGCAATACCGCCGCTGCGCGAGCCGGTGAAACCCACGGCCTTGATGCGCGGATCGCACACCAGCGCGATACCGACCTCGCGGCCCGAGCCATACAACAGCGAAAACACACCCTCAGGCAGGCCACATTGCTGAACGGCCCGGGCCACCGCGCGGCCCACCAGTTCGCTGGTGCCAGGATGCGCGCCGTGTGCCTTCACGATCACCGGGCAACCGGCCGCCAGTGCCGACGCGGTATCACCGCCCGCCACCGAGAATGCCAGCGGAAAATTGCTCGCGCCGAACACGGCCACCGGCCCCAGCGGTATGTGGCGTTGACGCAGGTCCGAGCGAGGCAGCGGCTGGCGTTCCGGTTGTGCAGTATCCACCCGCACATCCAGCCATTCACCCGCGCGCACGGTGCGGGCAAAGGTGCGCAATTGCTGGCAGGTGCGCCCGCGTTCGCCCTGGATGCGTGGGCGGGGCAGGCCGGTCTCGGCCATCGCCCGTTCAATCAGTTCATCGCCCAGGGCTTCGATTTCGTTGGCGATGGTTTCAAGGAATTCGGCGCGAGCGGCCAACGGCGTTTCGCGATAGCTATCGAAGGCGCTCCAGGCCAACGCACAGGCGTGTTCGACATGTTCGGCGGTGCCGCCGGCGTAGGCGGGTTCCAACGCAAGGTTGGTGGCAGGATTGATCGCCCGGATGGCCTCGCGGCTGCCTGGAATGGAGTGCTGACCAATCAGCATGGTGCCCGTCAGAGTCATGGCGTAGTCCTGGAAAGTAAAGATTGGCTTGGCGAAGAGAATCCACTGTGGGAGCTGTCGAGCCCCAGCGAGGCTGCGATGCAGGCGCTGCGGTCTGGCAGGTACACCGCAGTGATCCCATCGCAGCCTCGCCGGAGCTCGACAGCTCCTACATTTGATCTTTGCTGCCTTGAGTATTTTTAAGCGACGTTCTGCTCGGCCGACCAGTTGGCGTACCACTGGCGGAACAGCGCGTACTGGTTCTCTGCATAACGACGCTGGGCATCGCTGAGGGCATCGGTCTCGTTGAAGTGCAGGGTGTATTCCTTGTCGCCGTTGAGCACCATCAGATGCTTGTAGAACAGCACCAGGTCGCAGCCTTCGTCGAAGGACGACAGCACCGCCAGCGCCGACTCCAACTCCCGCGCCTGGCGACGTGCAGTGGCGTCGCCATTGGCGGCTTTCTTGCTCAAGGCCACCAGTTGCAGGACTTCCCGTGGCAGTGCATTGCCGATGCCGGTGATTGCGCCGGTGGCGTTGCAGTTGACGAAACCGTGCACCACTTGGGTGTCCACGCCGACCATCAAGGTCACGTCATCGTCCTTGGAGGTGATGTGTTCGGCCGCGTAGCGCAGGTCTGCAGCACCGCCGAATTCCTTGAAGCCGATCAGGTTCGGGTACTCGCGACGCAGTTCGAAGAACAGGTCGGCGCGGGTGGCGAAGCCGTAGTAAGGGCTGTTGTAGATCACCGCCGGCAGGTTTGGCGCCGCCTTGAGGATGGCTGCAAAGTGATCTTTTTGCGCCGTCGCCGATGCGCCACGGGACAGCACCCGCGGGATGACCATCAAACCATGGGCGCCGACCTTCGCCGCATGCGCTGCATGGGCCACGGCTTCACGGCTGTTGACCGCGCCGGTGCCGACGATGGTCGGCACACCGGCGGCCACCAGGCGCGCCACGCCTTCCTGGCGCTCGGCCTCGGTCAGCAACGGCCAGTCGCCCATAGAGCCGCAGTACACCACCGCGCTCATGCCGATATCGATCAGTTCGCGGCCCTTGGCGACCAGTGCGTCAAAGTCCGGTTTGCGCTGGGCGGTGCACGGCGTCATCAATGCAGGGATGCAACCGGTGAAGATAGTGGTATTCATTGTTTCAGCTCCAGTTTGATTGAAGGGGCGGGGGCGGTTCAGATGCCCCACGCGAAGGGGTCCTGTTCGTCGATCAGCAAGGTGCTGTCGGCGGTCATGTAGGCGCGGCCGGTGATGGAAGGGCGCACACGTTCGCCCTCCCATTCATAGCTGCCTTCGAATTGGCTGCCGGTGATGCTGGCTTGTATCCACGGCTCACCGGCGGCGAGTTTCCCGTCGGCCGCCAGGCATGCGAGCTTGGCGCTGGTGCCGGTGCCGCAGGGCGAGCGGTCGTAGGCCTTGCCTGGGCACATGACAAAGTTGCGGCTGTCGGCCTGGGGGTCGTCGGCGAACAGTTCGATATGGTCGATCAGGGCGCCGTCTTCGCCGTGGATGCCCTGGGCTTCGAGGGCCTTGAGCATTGTCCAGGTGTAGTCGGTCAGGGCTTCGACGTTGTCCATTTCCAGTGCTTGGCCATGATCGGAAACCAGGAAGAACCAATTGCCGCCCCAGGCGATATCGCCGTGGACCAAGCCATGTCCAGGCACTTGCACCGAGACATGCTGGCGATAGCGATAGGCGGGCACATTGCGCAACGTGACCGCGCCGTCGGCGTGCAACGTGGCGCTCACCGGGCCTACCGGCGTGTCGATCTTGTGCACCCCCGGCGCGATCTGCCCCAAGTGGTGCAACGAGGCAACCAGGCCGATGGTGCCGTGGCCGCACATGCCGAGGTAGCCGGCGTTATTGAAGAAAATCACGCCGCAGGTGGCATCGGCCGAGACCGGCGCGCAATACAGCGCGCCCACCAGTACATCGTTGCCACGGGGCTCCAGCAGGCACGCCCTGCGCCATTGGTCATGCCGGGTGCGCAGGTCGTCGAGCTTGTCGACCATGGTCTCGCCGGCCAGCGTGGGAAACCCCGTCATCACCAGGCGGGTGGGTTCGCCGCCGGTGTGGGAATCAATGATGTGCACTCGTTTCATAGAACAATCCATCCAGTGGTTGGCTGAGGCTCAGGAAGCAAGCTGCACTCGGCCGATGTCGGGCTCAGGGGCTTCGCTTTCGTCGTCTTCGGTTTCCAGGCGAACCAGGTGCGCCGGCACGCCGGTGGCCGCGCCCCAGTAATAAATCCCCAGCGCGCAAGCGGCGACGACCACGGTGTCGAAGGGATGGCCGAGGATGCCCAGGCCACCGAAGCTGCCGAGCTTCGACAGGATGATGGTCACGGCGTAGAAGCCGATCAGCCAGGCGGAGGAGCGAACCTGGCGGCCCAGGCTCAGGTGCAGGGTCGGCACAAAACGGCCGCACAGCAGGTACACCACGAACATCAGGATTTGCAGGCCGAGCAGCCACGACACGGTGCTCCAGCCGGACCAGTAGACGATCAGCGCGGCGATGATGAACGACAGCGGGCCGAGCAAGCCCATCCACTTGACCCGGAACGGGCGCGGCAGGTCAGGTGCATTGCGGCGCAGGGCGGCCACGGATACCGGCGCCACGGCGTAGCTCAACACCAGCGCGGCGGACACCACGTTGATCAGCGCTTCCCACGACGGGAAGGGCAGGGTCCAGAACACCGACAGGCCAAAGGTCAGCCACAGCGCCGGGCGCGGGATGCCGGACTTTTCATCGATGCGGGTGAAGATCTTGAAGAAGGTCCCGGTTTGCGCCCAGCCGTAGATCACCCGTGGCGTGGCGTTCATGTAGATATTGCCGCAGCCGCTGGGGGAGATCACGGCGTCGGCGACCACCAGGTACGCCAGCCAGCCCACGCCCAGGGCGAGCGCGATGTCGCGGTACGGCAGGGCCAGTTCCTTGGCGACGCCGGCCCAGCCGTTGGCGAGCATTTCGGTGGGGATGCCGCCGAGGAAAGCGGTCTGCAACAGCACGTAGATTGCAGTGGAGAGCAGCACCGACAGGATCAGTGCAATCGGAATGGTGCGTTGCGGGTTCTTCACTTCGCTGGCCACCGAGATGATTGGCGTCAGACCCAGGTAGGCGAAAATCACCCCGCCGGCAGACACGGCCATTTCAATCCCCGACAGGCCGAACGGCGCGAAGCCCTGGGCGTGGAAATTCTCCGGCTTGAAAAAGGTGAACAGCACGCCGATCACCAGCAGCGGCACGATGAACTTGAACACGCTGACCAGGTTATTGGCCATGGCGAAGGTCTTCACGCTGCGGTAGTTGAGGGCGAAAAACAGCGAGAGCAGCGCAAACTGCACGAACCAGCCGAGGACGGTGGGGTTGCTGGAACCCGCCTGCGTCAACTCGGGAAACCACGCCGCGGCGTATTGGCGCGAGGCGACCACTTCAATTGCTACCAGGCTTGAAAACGCGATCAGCGTGATAAAGCCCATCAGGTAGCCCAGCAGCGGGCCGTGGGAATAGACCGGGTAGCGCACCACACCGCCGGCGCGGGGCAATGCCGCCCCCAGTTCGCAATACACGATGCCCAGCAGCAACACGGCGAAGCCGCCCAGCAACCAGGAAAAAATCCCCGCCGGTCCGGCGATGGCGGAGACGTGACTGGCCGCGAACAGCCAGCCCGAACCGAAGATCGCTCCCAGTCCGATAAAGGTGAGGTCGATCAATGAAAGCTGTTTCTTGAACTTGCCTTGGGCTGACATGGCGGCGCCTTCTTGTGGGTTATTGGATAGGCATGCAGTGGCCATACAGTGAACCCATCGACGGCGCCGCGATTGATGTTTTGCGCAGGCTGCGATGACGAAATCAGCACAATTGCGAGTGCTCGACAGGGCCACCGCCATGCGGCAATCTGCTCGCCAGGCACCGCCCGCCGGGCGCCTGGCCTGTCCGCAAAATGCAGGAGAGAGCGTCATGATGCAGAGCGCGTTCGCCACCCTATGCCAAGGGAGCGAGTCGAATCGTCCACAGACCATCGAAGAATTACTGGCCGGCGTGGGGTTGCTGTTGCCGATGCTGGACGTGATTCCCAATGCCGCGATCTTTATCAAGGACGTGCAGGCGCGCTACGTATTGGCCAACCGCACCCTGGTGCAGCGGTGCGGCTTGAAGGACTTGCAACCGCTGTTGGGAAAAACCAGCGCCGAGGTATTTCCCGCGCAGTTGGGGCCCGGCTATACCGAGCAGGATCGGCGGGTGCTGGAGCAGGGATTTGTCCTCGAAGACCAGTTGGAACTGCACCTCTACGGTACCCGCGAGCCGGGTTGGTGCCTGACCCACAAATGGCCGCTGTACAGCCGCGACGCTGCAATCATCGGCCTGGCGGGCATCTCGGTCGACCTGCAAACCGCCAGCGAAACCCACCCGGCCTATCAACGGCTGGCGGCGGTGGACGAGCACATCCGGGCGCATTTCAATCGGCGGGTCACGTTGGGTGAACTGACGCGGATCGCCGGGATTTCCGTGGCGCAGCTGGAGCGCTACTGCAAGCGCGTGTTCCACCTGACACCGCGCCAGATGATCCAGAAGGTACGCCTGGAACATGCGCACCGGCTGCTGCATACCGAGCTGCCGATCACTGAGGTGGCGTTGCAGTGCGGGTATACCGACCACAGTGCGTTTACCCGGCAGTTCAAGGCGTTGACCGGGTTTACGCCGCGCCAGTATCGGCAGGCGACGAGTGCGCAGTGATTCTAATTGATATCTTCTACGTACAATCGCCACTGGCCAACGCCCGCCGGGCGGTTTCCCCCTGACTCAGTGGGTTTGCGTGACCTTCTTCAAAAACCTCGGCTGATCCGGATTACGCCCCCGCTCCACGGCCAGTTGCGCCGCGATCAGGTAAAACCCCTGGATCATGGTGAACGGCTCCAGCAATTGATGCGCGGTTGGAACGCTGGGCAGCAATCCCGCACAAGCGGTGCCCCGTGGCGCCACTACCATCACCTTGGCGCCGCGTGCGCGCATGTCGTCGGCGAACGCCAGCGTGCCCGCTTGCTCGGGGCCCGAAGGGGCGAACGCCAGCACGGGATAACCTTCCTCAATGATTTCCATCGGCCCGTGCCGGACCTCGGCGCTGGAAAACGCTTCGGCTTGAATGCCTGAGGTTTCCTTGAGTTTGAGCGCGGCTTCCTGGGCAATCGGCAGGGCGGCACCGCGACCGATCACGATCATCTTGTCGGCGCTTTGCAGTACGTTGAGCACCGGTGACCAGTCCTCGCTCGCGGCTTCATTCATCTGCCGTGGCAGCGAGAGTAGCGCTTGACCCAAGGTGTTATCTGCGGCCAGGCGGGCCACGATTTGAGCGCTTGCCATTAACATCGCTACATAGCTTTTGGTCGCCGCCACGCTTTGTTCCAGGCCGGCGGGCAAGAGGATTTCATGCCCGGTGATGGCCGCCAGTGGCGAGTCCGCCGTGTTGACCAGTGCGACCGAGGCCGCACCCTGTTGTTGCAGATACCTCACGCTGTCGATCAAGTCCGGGCTTTTACCGGACTGGGAAAAGGCGGCCACCCAGCATTTTTTCAGGCGCAGCGGCGGTTGTTGCAGGCTGGCCAGTGACAGCGGGATCGACAGGCAGGGCACGCCCACCAGGCTCATCATCGCGTAGCTGAAATAGGCGGCTGCGTGGTCCGAACTGCCGCGCGCGACGGTGATGATCAGTTCGGGCAAGTCGCTTTCCAACTGCGCGACCAGTGCGCGCACGGCGCGGTCATCATCAAGCATGCGTTGCAGGATAGTCGGGATCGACGCGGTTTCACTGAGCATCAATGACATGACTCAACTCCTGATAAAGGGTGTTGCCGGCGTTGAGCACCTGCTGCGCGATGGCGTTCAAGCCGACGGCTTCCATGGCCATGCTCAGGGCTCCCCACAGCGGTGCGTCGTGGGTGAAATGCGCAGCGGCGATAGTGGGCGGGAAGGGCACCACGCGGCGGATCAGTTGCTCGAGGATCGGCGCCAGTGTCGAGGCCTGGCGGTACAGGCCACCACCAATCGCGATGCGCTCCACATCCAGCGCCACCGCCAGGTTGGCCACTTGCACGGCGCACGCGGCGATCCGCAGCTCCAGCGCCTGGCGTACCTGCGGGTCGACGCTGGAAAACAGGTCCAGCGCCTGATGCCCGTGCCCAAGCATCTGCACCGCCAACTCGCTCAAGGCGTTACCGGAAAACAGCTCTTCCAGCGGCGCGCCACCGTGCTCATAGGTACGCCACTGATCAGGCTGCGCTGGGTCGAGAAACGGTGACAGCAGGTAGGCGATTTCCATGGCGGCGCCGTTGTGGCCGCGAATCAGTTTGCCGTTGGCAATCGCCGCCGCCGAAAGGCCCGTGCCCAGGTTCAGGTAGATCGCGTTGTCGACACCGGCCAGCGAGCCCCAGCGGACTTCGGCCAGGGCGCCGGCCTTTACATCGTTATCGAGGGCTACCGGGGCATTGCCAAACGCCTGGGCGATCAACCCTTGCAGGTCGAGGCGTTCGAAGCCCGGGGTGTTGGGCGCCATCAGCAAGGTGGGCCCGCGCACCACGCCGGGAAACACCGCCGCCACGCTCAGCACCGGCAGGTCGCCGAACTCGGCCACACAGGCATGGGCGGCATCCAGGATGCGTTGCAGTGCCGGCACGCCGGATAAACCGTCGGCGTGGGTCGCGAGAATCCGCGTGTTCATGCGCGGGTGTGCAATGTTGTAGCAGGCGACCTGCGTCTTGGTGCCGCCGACATCAATCGCCAGCAGCAGCCCTTGCCGGGGCGCCGCAGCGCCCGTTGTTTTCAATGGTTCGTGCATAACGCTCATCACTTATCGAAAGGCCACAGTTTTTGCACGCGCGCCCACAGCAGATAGGCCACGCTGCCGGCCGCTACCCACACCAGCGACCACTGGATTGGGTAAGCACCGGGGGCGTTATGGTTGGACGCCATATAGATATAAACCCAACCCAGCAGCGCGATAATCGCTGGTACCGGGTACAGCCACATTTTGTAAGGCCGGGCCAGGTGCGGCTTGGTCTTGCGCAGCACCAGCAACGAGATGATCTGCGCCACAGACTGCACCAGGATCATCACCGTGGTCAGCAGCTGAATCAGCGTGTTCAGGTCAGTCAGGCGTCCAATCATGAACCCCACAGATGTCAGCAGGCCCATGCTCAGGATGCCGTAGGTCGGGAACGCGTGCCTGGGGTGAACCTTGCTGAAGGCGTTGAAGAACACCTTGTCTTTTGCGGCTTCGAACGGCACCCGGGAACCGCCGAGCAGCCCGGCAAACACTGAAGCGACGGCAGTGATCAAGATCAGTACGGTGACGATCCCGGCGGCAGTGCTGCCCCAGGTTTCACTGAGTACGACCGAGGCTACGGACTTGTAGGCCGCGGATTCGGGGTCGAGCATGCGGTGCCAATCCACCACGCCCAAAACACCCACTTGCATCAACAGGTAGATGGCGAGAATGCCCATGATCGAAAACACGATCGACTTGGGAATCACCTTCCCGGGTTGCTCGACTTCACCGGCCAGGTACGCCGACGTGTTGTAGCCCAGGTAGTCATAAATACCGATGGTCAGGCCGCCGGCCATGCCCAGCCAGAAGCTGCTGTCGCCGAGGTTGAAGGCGCCCTCGGGGAAGCTGAAGGCCAGGTCGGCATGGAAATTGGTAAAGGCGGCGGCGATGAGCGCACCAATGCTGATCAGCATGATCACCCACAGCACGATGCTCAATTTGGCGATGGACTCGATCTTGCGCCACAGCATCACGATCACCAGCCAGATCACGGCGAGGCCGATCAGGTTGCCGGCGGTCTGGCTCATGTTGGGCCAGAACCATGTGAGGTATTGCACGAAGCCGATGATGCCGGTGGACATGATCAGCGGGATAAACAACATGGCCGTCCATACGAACAGGAACGGCAGCAGCTTGCCCGTGCGCTTGCCGAAGGCTTCCCGCAGGTAATTGTAAGTACCGCCCGCGCCGGGCAGCGAGGCACCAAGTTCGGCCCATACCAACCCGTCACACAGGGCGAGCAAGGCGCCGAGGATCCAGCCGAGGTAAGCCTGGGGGCCGCCCATGATCACGATCATGGTGGGAATGGTGATGAATGGCCCGACACCGCACATCTGGCTCATGTTCAGGGTAATGGCGGGGAACAGACCGATTTTGCGTTTGCCGTTGGGCAAGTCCGGATCGACGGGTGTCAACGTGCTCATGGGGGAACGACCTCTTAATCGAGTGACAGAAGGGGACAAGGGCAGTTGCAAAGGGATTGCGTGCCATCAAGGGCTTCTATCGACCCGTCATTGTTTTTATGGGGCGTAATCGGAAATTGCTGCAGGCGCAATCGTCCGAGGCGCTAAGAAAAGCACGATGCGAGTATTAATTCAACTTGATTTAATTAATCGCGGCGACGGATTATCAGCTCATGAAAAATCCCAAGCTCAAACGTGCGGTGACCACCGGCACCAACGCCGAACATGCCCGACAGCACAACCGTCGGGTGATCCTGGAAGCCATTCGCCAGAGCGGGCGCCTGACCCGCGCTGATCTCACGCGGCTGACCTCGCTGACGGCGCAGACGGTGTCGAACATCGTCACCGAGCTGCAGGAAGAGGGGGTCTTGCTGGCCCATGCGGCCGAGAAGGGCGGCCGTGGCCAGCCACCGGTACCGTTGTCGCTGAACCCCGAAGGCGGCTACTCGATCGGCTTTCACGTCGAACAACATCGCATCATTGCCGTGTTGCTGGACCTGCTCGGCGAGACGGTGGCGCAAGTGACATTGACGGTCAGCTACCCTACATTCGATCAGGCATTGCCGCTGATCGTGGGCTGCGTAAAGGATTTGCGCGGGCAGCGTGCGGGCGGCCGCTTCCTCGGCGTCGGCATTGCCTTGCCGGGGCCTTTCAGTGTTGAAGGCATGACCTGCGTGGGACCCACGGCGATGTCCGGCTGGGACGACCCGGGCATCCCGCTAAGGTTGCAGCGGGAAATCGGCCTTCCGGTGCTGATTGAAAACGACGCCACTGCAGCGACCATGGGCGAGCGGCTGTATGGCATCGCCAGCGGCCTGCATAACTTCGTCCATCTGTTTATCGGCAGCGGCCTGGGGGCTGGGCTGTACCTGGACAACCGCCTGTATTCCGGGCATTGGCACAACGCCGGCGAGATCGGGCACATGACCGTGATCCCTGGCGGCAAGACCTGTTACTGCGGTAATCAGGGCTGCCTGGAGCGCTACATTTCCATCGCCGCGCTGCTGGAGCACCTGGGGCATCCGGCCGAGCAGGACCTGGCGACGTGGGTCATGAATGACGAGGAACTCAATGAAGGCGTCGACGCCTGGCTCGACGAAGCGGCGCCCGCGTTGAAGCAGGCCATCAACATTCTTGAGTCGGTACTCGACCCGCAGACAATCCTCATCAGCGGCTTTCTGCCCCAAGCGATTCTGGTCCGGCTGATCGCCCGCCTCGAACCCCTGAGTCGCTCCATCAGCAGCCGCTCGGATCGCCTGCACCCACGCATTCAAATGGGCACCGCCGGGCACGACGCCGTGGCGCTGGGCGCGGCGGCGTTGATGATCCTGGCGGAAATCAGCCCGGACTACGAGGCGCTGCTCAAGCCGGAATAAACCCGGCTGTCAGCGGCTGGACTTCAGGGTTTCAAGCATCGCCTCGGCGGCCAGGGCATGGACCTTGCGCGTCGGGTGCCATTCATCCCAGTAGTAATGCGCATCCGGGTTTTCACACACCGGTTTCACGTCCGGATAGGTGTGTTGGCAGGGCGTATCGAGGTCTTTGAACCCAGCAACCTCGGGGGCGGCGCGCAGTTTGTCGCTGAACGCCACATGGTCGAAGTAGCTGATGCTGACCTGGTGGGTTTTGGCCAATGTGTTCAGCACTACCGGAAGTTTTTGTTCTAGCGTCTGCTGATAGTTTTTTGCATTCTCGACTTGATTGCCCTGCACCACCGCCGGCACATGAGTCAAATCCGTCGTGCCCACCACCATCACCTGCTTCGCGCCTGCAGCGATCAATGTCTCGGTGGCCGTCTGGATATTTGCCACGCTGTTCTGGCTGAGCACTGCAACCGATTCCGGGTGCGAGAAATCCGCCCATTCAAAAAAGTCGTTGGCGGAAATGAAGATGAAATACAGCGCCCTCGGGTCCGCCTTGTGTGCCTTGGCGGACGTCAGGTAATCAGCGATCTGGCCCGAAACGCCGGTGTCGCGCGCCGGCTCCATCCAGGTGTAGTAGTTGCCGTTGCCACTCTTGGCCCCGCCGACCGCGTAGTCGGTCAAGGGTATTTTCAAGGCGTGTGCCAGGTTCTCGACGGCAGTCGGGCCGTTGCTCCAGCGGCCTTTCCAATACAACGAACCGGGCAGTTCCTGCGCGTCCTTGACCTTCTGCGTGGCCAGGGTTTTGGTGAAGCGTTCGCCCGCGCCGTTGTCGGAGTAGCTATCACCGAATGCAAAAAGATGATCGTAACCAGGGGCGGCAAAGACGGTGGAGGCGGTCAGTACCAATAGAGCGGCCAAGCAAGTGCGTAGTGTCATTGGAAATCTCCCGGGCGGTCGCCCCAGAGTACCGGCGGCGCGGTATTTCCTCAGCGGCGGTTGCGACCTGTATGTAGCTGAGGGCGCAAGGACTGTCCCGCCCGCGACAGTCGTTCCTCAGTTGATGACGGTGATTGCACCTATCGCAATCGCCGCCAGCAACATCACCATCACCGTGCCCACGGTCCATTTCAGCGAGACGCGCTGGTTGTCGCCGTAGTCGATGTCCAGCAGGCCGCACAGCAGGTACGTCGAGGCCACCAACGGGCTGAGCAAGTGCACCGGCTGACCGATCAGCGAGGCAATCGCCATTTCCTTCGCATCAATTCCGTAGTGGGCAGCGGTCTGTGCCCAGATGGGCAGTACGCCGAAATAGAATGCATCGTTGGACAGCACATAGGTGAACGGCATGCTCAGCAGCGCGGTGATCACCGACAGGTAAGGCCCGGACTGTTGCGGCAGCAGCGCGATCAGGTTGTCGGAGATCGCCTTGACCATGCCGGTGCCGCCCATGATCCCGACAAAAATCCCCGCGGCAAAGATCAGCAAGGTCACCGCCATCACGTTGTCGGCATGCCGCGCGATGACTTCCTTTTGCTGCTTGATGGACGGGAAGTTGACCAGGCAGGCCAGGCCGAAGGCGATCATGAACAGGATCGGCAAGGGCATCAGGCTGATCATCATGCAGGTGATCAGGGCGATGGTCAGCACCACGTTGAACAGAAAACGCGGATCGCTCAGGCGAATATGCGCATAGCCCTTGAGCACTTCTTCCTCGCTGATGCTCACTCTGCCCAGGCGGCGGAATTCCATGCGCCCCAGCCACCAGGCGGCGAACAACACCCACACTGCACCGGCCAGCATGATCGGTACCATGCTCACGAACAGCTCGGTGATGTCCACATGCATCGCACTGGCCGCCCGGGAAAACGGCCCACCCCACGGCAGGATATTCATCACGCCAATCGACATCAGCAGCACGGTGGCCATGACTTGCAGGCGGATGCCGGTCAGCCGGTACAGCGGCAAAAACGCAGCGGTCGCAATGATGTAAGTGGTGGCGCCGTCGCCATCCAGGCCTACACACAGGCCAAGTACGGCGGTACCGACCACGATCTTGCGCGGGTCGCCCTTGACCAGGCGCAGGATCACTTTGATCAGCGGGTTGAACAGGCCTGCGTCGGTCATCAGGCAGAAATACAGGATCGCGAACGTCAGCATGATGCCGGTGGGGGCGAGCATCTTCAGGCCGTCGTACATCATGCCGCCCAGTTGCGGGGCGAAGCCGGCCAGGCAGCCGAAGACGATTGGTACCAGCAGCAGCGCCACCAGCGGTGACAGGCGCTTGCTCATGATCAGGTACATGAAGCAGACGATCATGGCGTAGCTCAGGAATATCAACATGGGTGTGCCTTCTTGTTGGTCTTATAGGGCGCCAGGCAAGTGACTGCCGGCTTTTTTCAGGGCGAACGAAGTCCCTGCGTGCTGCGCGCAGCGTTCAGTGCCGGTGGATTCAGCGGTGGGAAAACATCGGTTGGCCGGCGTGCTCCAGGTCGGCGACCAGGATCGAGCCGGTCGACGAATCGGTGATGAACAGTTGGCGGTTGCCCTCGCCGCCGAACGCCAGGTTGGTCAGGGTGCGGCCCTCGGTGCAGCTGCGGATGCGATAGAGCGGTACGGCGTGGGGATCGAATACCCAGACGCAGGCATTGCCGGCATCGCACACGTAGAGGTTGCCGAGCGCGTCGAGGGCCATGCCGTCGGCGCCACTCACGCCGCCCGCCAGTGCGGTGAAGATCCCGACTTTGCTTGTGCCGCCGTCGCGCTGGATCGGCAGGCGCCACACCGCGTTGCCCCGGGTCATGGCGACGAACAGCGCGTTTTGCGCCAGGTCCATGACCAGGCCGTTGGGGCTCGGGCCGTTGTTGATCAGGCAGGTGAGCGTCTGATTTTCCAGGTCGTAGGCGAATACACGACCGGTGGGATCCTGTTGGCCGGTCTGCCCCTGGTCGGTGAAGTAGAGCTTGCCGCCAGCGTCGAAGAACAGGTCGTTCACACCCTTGAAGCCTTCGCTGCGGTGGTGAGTCAGAAACGGTGTGATGACGCCACTGGCAGGGTCCAGGGTCAGGATGCCGTGCTTGTAGTCGGCAATGAAAATACGCCCGTCGCGATGGATCTTCAGGCCGTTGGGCCAGCCGTCGTATTGCACCACCAGGGTCCAGTTGCCGTGCGGGTCGATGCGAAAGATCCGGCCGTAGGGAATGTCCGTGACATAGAGATTGCCCTGCACATCGAAGGACGGTCCTTCGAGGAAGCTTTTCACTCGATGGCCGGGTTTGTTGGCGTGCACCCACTCGGAGTCTCCGTCCTTGCAGAAAACCTGCGGCAATGTGCTGAAGACGCGAGTGGGCAAATCACGAGGCGGGGCATACAGGCTCACAGGATCAACTCCTACGGAACGGGCAAGGCACCTCTGAAAAGGAGGTAAGCCTTGTCTCATTATTGTTTTGTTCTGCTGGATAGAACGATGTACTTTCTAATAGAACAAATGTCGAGGTTATTTCTTGGGCTGTCAACCCTGTCTTTTGCCATATCAGATCAATGCAATGGATTGGCTTGCCCGTTGATCAACCAAATATAAGTAAAAAGCGCTGGGCGCTTTTCGGACGTTGACAGTGAAAATTAACGCGCTCATTATTTATTTCAGAACATCGTTCTGTCAGATAGAACAAGTATGAATTGACCTTTAAAGGCCTGGTGATGACCGCTAATAAAAACATCGACATTCTGATCAGCGAGGTAGGCCCGCGTGATGGCCTGCAAAGCGTCGCCGCGACGATGCCTACCGCGCTGAAATTGCAGTGGCTAACGGCTTTGGCCGACGCCGGCCTCAAGGAAATCGAGATAGGCTCATTCGTCTCCCCCAAGCTGCTGCCGCAGATGGCCGATGCGGCGCACTTAGTGGTGCATATGCGTCAACGCCGGGACGTGTTTGTCACGGCGCTGGTGCCGAACCTCAAGGGCGCCCAGGCCGCTTTCGACGCCGGCGTGCAGAAAATCACCCTGCCGATCTCCGTCAGCGAGCCGCATTCCTTGGCCAATATCCGCAAGACTCATCAACAGGTGTTCGAGGAGGTTCGCCAGGTCATTGCCCTGCGCAACGAACACTTCCCGAAGGTGCAAGTGGAGGCTGGGTTGTCGACGGTATTCGGTTGCACGATCCAGGGCGAAGTGCCTGAGGACGATGTGATTCGCATGGCGCTGCGCATGGCCGAGCTGGGCGTGGATGAGGTAGGGCTGGCGGACACCGTCGGCTATGCCAACCCGGCTCAGGTGCGCCGGGCGTTTATCCGCTTGCACAGCGAAATCGGCGCCAAGGCTGGCAGTGCCCATTTCCATAACACCCGCGGCCAGGGGCTGGCGAATGTGGTGGCGGCGCTCGATGTGGGGGTCACCACGTTCGACGCCTCACAGGGCGGGATTGGCGGCTGCCCATATGCGCCGGGCGCGTCGGGCAACATCGTGACCGAAGACCTGGTTTACCTGCTCGAATCCATGGGCCTGCGTACCGGCGTCGATATCGACAAGCTGGTGGCGGCACGTGAATGGCTGCAAAAAGGCCTGCCAGGCGAGCCGCTCTACGGGTTCATTCCGGATGCCGGCGTGGGCAAGAACTTCCACTACGCAGGGGCTGTACGATGAACACGCAGAATCACAAGATCCAGGCGCTGCCATTGGCGGGCATCCGCGTGGTCGAGTTTGTGCACATGGTCATGGGCCCGACCTGCGGGCTGGTGCTGGCCGATCTTGGTGCCGAAGTGATCAAGGTCGAACCGACGCCGGCTGGCGACAACACCCGGCGGTTGACCGGTTCGGGCGCCGGCTACTGGATGACCTACAACCGCAACAAGAAAAGCTTCGCCGTCGACATCAAGACCGAGGAAGGGATGGCGGCGGTGCGCAAGCTGATCGAAAGCGCCGACGTGGTCACCGAAAACTTTCGTCCAGGCGCCATGGAAAAACTCGGCCTGGGCTTTGAGCAGGTCAAGGCGATCAAGCCCGACGTTATCTACAGCTCCATGAAAGGCTTTTTGCCGGGCCCTTACGAACACCGCACTGCACTGGATGAGGTGGTGCAGATGATGTCCGGGCTCGCGTACATGACCGGCCCCGAAGGCCGCCCGCTACGCGCTGGTGCCTCGGTGAATGACGTGATGGGCGGGATGTTCAGCGCCATCTCGATCCTGGCCGCACTGTGGCAACGCAAGGCGACCGGGGAGGGCCAGTTTGTGCAGACCGGCCTGTTCGAGAACTCCGCGTTCCTGGTCGGCCAGCACATGATGCAGATGGCGACCACCGGCCAGCCGGCAGCGCCGATGCCCAGCCGTCTTTCAGCGTGGGCGATCTATGACGTGTTCAACGCCCGGGATGACGAGCAGGTGTTCATGGGCGTGGTGAGTGACAGCCAATGGCTGAGCTTCTGCCAGGCGTTTGGTTTTGAACAACTGGGCAGCGACCCCGAACTGGCGCGCAACACCCAGCGTGTGCATGCCCGTTCGCGAATCCTGCCGCTGGTGCGGGAGCGGCTGGCCACGCTGCCCAAGCAGCAAATCATGGACATGTGCGAGCAGGCCGGCTTGCCGTTCTCGCCGATCCAGCGGCCTCAGGATCTGTTTGACGATGTGCACCTGAATGCCTCCGGCGGCCTGGCGCACCTGACGCTGGATAACGGCGAGGAAGTGAAGGTGCCGATGCTGCCGTTTGAAATGAATGGCCGGCGTTTCGATACGCGCCTGAACGTGCCACAACTGGGCAGCCATTCGCAGGCGTTACTTGAAGAGCTGGGTTATGCCGCCAGCGATGTCGACGCCTTGCGCGCTCGTGGCGTGGTCCGCTAGGTCCTTTTGTCGCCATTCCAATAACAATAATGTCGAGGAAACCCGTCATGGCAATTGTCACGACACCTGCATCAGGCGCCCCAGCCATCACCGCCGTGGTGCTGGATGCAGAGCAAACCCGCGTCCTGCACAAGGCCGCCTGGCGTCTGATCCCGCTGCTCGCCCTGGCTTACTTTTTCAACTACCTGGACCGCACCAGCGTTGGCTACGCCGCCTTGCAAATGACCGAACAGCTGGGTTTGACCGCCACGCAATTCGGCCTGGGTGCGGGGATTATGTTCGTTGGCTACTGCCTGTGTGAGGTGCCGAGCAACCTGGCGATGTACCGCTTTGGCGCCCGGCGGTGGATGGCGCGCATCATGATTACCTGGGGGATTGCGGCGGCTGCCACCGCCTGGGTCGTCGGCCCCTACAGCTTCTACGCCATGCGCCTGGTGCTGGGTGTGGCCGAGGCCGGGTTCTTTCCCGGCGTGATCTTTTTCCTGACCCTGTGGTTTCCGGCGCAGTACCGCACGCGGGTGCTGGCATGGTTTACCGCGGCCACGCCGATTTCGTTCCTGGTGGGCGGCCCGCTGTCGGTGTGGCTCCTGCAAATGCACGGCATCTGGGGTTTGGCAGGCTGGCAATGGATGTTTCTGATCGAGGGCGTCCCGGCGTGCATCCTCGGGCTGATCACGTTGAAAGTGCTGACCAACCAGCCTTCCGAAGCCAAATGGCTGTCGGCACAGGAACGTGCCGTGCTCACCGGCTTGCTGGCTGAAGAGCAAAGCCAGGGCCAGCACCGCCACGGCTTCAAGGCTGCCCTGAAAGACCCTCGGGTGTGGATCCTCAGCTCGATTACCTTCAGTTTTACCCTGGGCTCCTACGGCATTGGAATCTGGCTGCCGCAGATGCTCAAGGCCCACGGTGTCGAGATCAGCATGATTGGCTGGGTGGCGGCGATTCCCTACTTTTTTGCAACCATCGGCCTGTTGGTTTGGGCGAAACACGTGGACCGCACCGGCAAGGGGATTTTCAACCTGACCGTGGCCATGCTGCTGGCTGGCCTGGCGCTATTGGTCGCCTTGCAGATGGACACATTGGTGGCCGCCCTGGCCGGGATCACCCTGGCGCTGGTGGGGACGATTGCCGGCAAGACCATTTTCTACACCTTGCCGGGCAAGTTCCTGCGTGGCCAGGCCGCTGCCGGTGGTATTGCGCTGATTAACTCGATTGGTGCCTTTGGCGGTTTTGTCGGGCCATACCTGATGGGCTTTCTCAAGGATTACACCGGCTCGTTCACGGCGGGCCTGATGGTGATGGGGTGCATCATGTTCGTCGCGGCCGCGATGGTTATGTCGCTGCGGCTTTTCCTGCGGGAAGCATAATGCGGTGGCTGCACCCCGGCGCAAAAGGGTATGTTACGGCGACTGAAAGTGTCTGGCGCGACCGGGACGGCAATGATGCCGCCGCTTGCGCCGGCGATGAATACCCAATGAGTGGCCATGAGTACCGAACCCAACAACAGTCTTGCTGATCAAGCCGGCAGTCCGGAAGGCGGCGTTGCTGCAGTCGATCGCGCGTTTTCCATTCTCGCGGCCTTTAATATCGACCAGGAGAGCTTGAGCCTGGCGGAGATCGCCCGGCGCACCGGCTTGTATAAAAGCACCATCCTGCGCCTGATCACCTCGCTGGAAAAAGCCGGGTTTGTGCGGCGCTTGAGTGACGGCCAATACGCCGTCGGGCCTGAACCTCTGCGCCTGTCCCAGCTATATCAAGCCTCGTTCCGCTTGCGGGATGTGATCCTGCCGCTGCTGGAATCCATCACCGAAGAGAGCGGCGAGACCTCGTCTTTTTACGTCTATGAAAACGGCAGCCGGGTGGTGTTGTTCCGTGTCGAGCCCAAGCGCGCGGTGCGGGTCTCGGTGCTGGAAGGCGCGCGGTTCCCGCTGCATGCCGGGGCTTCCGGCAAGGTCCTGCGCGCGTTCTCACGCCAGGGTGACGCCACACTGACTCAGGAGCGTGAACGCTGCTGGGCCTGCTCGTTCGGCGAACGCGACCCGGAAACCACCGCCGTCTCCGTCCCCGTGTTTGCAATGGGCGGTGAGCTCAAGGGCGCGTTGACGCTGTCGGGCCCCTCCGACCGATTGCTGAAAGAACACATCCCCCACGCCGCATCGATCCTGCTGCGCAACGCGGCGATCGCCACCAGCGCGTTGGGCGGCAACAACACCGCGTTGCGAGCGGCCCTGGAAAAACTCAATCCTTGAAGGGGTGGTGTTTTTGTGGGCTGATCTGGAATTCAACACAGGACGATCAAGATGGACGTGGCAATGGAACTGTCGTTTGAGGTGACGGAGCAAGAGCGCCAGGCCATCCTTCAGCCGCTGAGGGCATACAACATCAGCCAATGCGGCGAGAACCCGTTCGAAACGTTCGGGCTGTTACTGCGTGATCCCGCCAGCCAGGAAGTGGTGGGCGGCCTGTACGGGAAAATTTCCTATGGCTGGATGTTCATTGAGCTGTTGAGCGTGCCTGAGTCAATGCGCACTCAAGGCATGGGCTCGCGGCTGATGCTCGCGGCTGAGGAGCTGGCACGGGAGAAAGGGTGTGCGGGGATCTGGCTGGACACCTTCAGCTTCCAGGCGCCCGGGTTCTACCGGAAGATGGGTTTCAGCGAGTTCGGGCATATTGCCGAGTACCCGCCAGGACACACGCGCCACTTTTTCCAGAAGCACCTGGGCTGAGGGCTAGCGGGTCACCGACCGCCACGTGACCAAGCCGTCCAGCCCTTTATCGGACTTCAAGTACCTGAGCACGTTCTGCGCCTGGGCCTTCTCTTCAAACGGGCCGACAAATGCCCTCTAACGCTTCAAACACCCACAAACTTTATTGGATTGCAGCAACAATTTTTCTTGTTGGACACCTCCCTCCCCAAGCAGCAAAGATGCGGCCACTGACGCTCGACCTTCCAGGTCAACAATAAAAAATCGAGCCGGGCTGCACGCCGTTTTCTTGCAGTGAACCCTTTGTTCACTACCTGCTTTACTGGCGCCGCAGCGCGCACTTAAGGACCTCACCACCATGCAAACTGTTGTGAACCTATGGCCGCTGATTGGCGTACTCGTCATCGTGGTCGGCTTTGTGTTGCGCTTCAATCCGCTGCTGGTCGTCACGGCGGCAGCGATTGCCACCGGGTTTGCCGCCCACTTTCCACTGGAAAAGATCCTCGCCACCATGGGCGACGGCTTCCTCCAGACTCGCGCCTTGCAATTGATCCTGTTGTTGCCCCTGGCTGTCATCGGCTTGCTGGAGCGCCATGGCTTGCGCCTGCATGCGCAAAACTGGATCGCGCGCTTTGAGCGGGCCACGGTCGGGCGCTTGCTGATCATCTATCTCTTTGTGCGTGAATCCACAGCGGCCATGGGCCTGACGAGTCTGGGCGGGCACCCGCAGATGGTGCGCCCGTTGCTGGCGCCGATGGCCGAAGGTGCGGCGGAAAAACGCTATGGCAAACTCCCCGACAAGCTTCGCCACAAGGTCCTGGCCATGTGTGCCGCGACCGACAACGTCGGGCTGTTTTTTGGCGAGGATATCTTCGTCGCCTTTGGTGCGATTGCGTTGATGCACACCTTCCTGCTGGGTTCGGGGATTGATGTCGAACCTCTGCACATTGCGGTCTGGGGCATCCCGACGGCGATCTGCGCCTTCATCATTCACGCCATTCGCTTGCACCGCTTTGACCGAATGCTGACCCGAGAGCTGTTACCGGCCAACACAGCGGAGGCGGCGCAATGATCATTTCCATTCAATACCTGTACTGGCTGGCCGGCGTTCTGCTGGTGATCACCGCCGGGATGATCCTGATGGATCGCACCCACCCCAAGCGCTGGTCGAGTTCGTTGTTCTGGCTGCTGTTTGCCATTCCGTTCCTGGTGGGGGAGCGCCTGCCCTCGGTGGTGGTCGGCGTGGGCGTGGTGGTGATGGCACTCATCGCGGGCCTGGGCGGCGTAGGCCGCGGCGCGCATGCCCAGTTGCATGACAAGGCCGCACGGGCCAGCGCAGGTCGCCTGGGGCATAAACTGTTTATCCCGGCATTGGCCATTCCGTTGACCACGGTGATCGGCTCGGTATTGCTCAAACACACCGAGATCGGCGGCGTGCCGCTGCTGGACCCGAAGAACACCACCTTTGTTTCCCTGGGTATCGGCTGCCTGATTGCACTGGCGCTGGCCTGCTGGCTGACGCGGGACACGCCGGTGCAAGCCCTTCGCGAATCCCGGCGCCTCACCGAAGCGCTGGGCTGGGCGATGGTGCTGCCGCAGATGCTGGCGATGCTCGGGCTGTTGTTCAACGAAGCGGGCGTGGGCACAGCGGTGGCGCACATCACCACCACCTATATCAACCTGGATTACAAGCTGGTAGCGGTGATGGTGTATGTGTTGGGCATGGCACTGTTTACCGTGATCATGGGCAATGGCTTTGCCGCCTTCCCGGTGATGACCGGCGGCGTTGGCGTACCGGTGCTGGTAGGCATCTACGGCGGCAACCCGGCGGTGATGGCTGCCATCGGCATGTTCTCCGGTTACTGCGGTACGCTGATGACACCCATGGCGGCCAACTTCAATATTGTCCCGGCGGCGTTGCTGGAGCTGCCGGATAAAAACGCGGTCATCAAGGCACAGATGCCGACCGCGTTGATGATGCTGGTGGTCAATATTGTCCTGCTCTACCTGCTGATGTGAGGCTGTAATGCGCACTGTATTGCTGACGGGTTTCGAACCGTTTGACCAAGACCTTGTCAACCCGTCCTGGGAGGCGGTACGCCTGTTGGAGGGTGTGCAACTGGGCGCTGATGTGCGGATTGTCGCGCGCCAGTTACCCTGTGCCTTTGCCACGGCGGGCGAGCGCCTGGCTCAGCTGTTGGCCGAACACCGCCCGCAGATGGTCATTGCTGTCGGGCTGGGCCCCGGGCGCAGTGATATTTCCATCGAGCGGGTCGCGATCAACCTCAACGACGCGCGGATCCCGGACAACCTGGGTGAGCAACCTGTCGACACGGAAGTGCTACCCGGCGGCCCTGCGGCCTACTTCGGCACCTTGCCGAGCAAGGCCATGGTGAGGGCCGTGCGCGAGGCCGGCATTGGGGCCAGCGTGTCGCAAACCGCCGGCACTTTCGTGTGCAACCAGGTGTTCTATCTGTTGCAGCACGCGCTCGCCGGGTCAGGGGTACGCAGCGGTTTCATCCATGTGCCGTGGCTGCCCGAACAGGTGGTGGGCCGAATACCCGAGCCGGCCTCGATGGCGTTGCCGATGCAGGTCGAGGGCTTGCGGATTGCGCTGCTGACGGCCTGGAATACCCTGGTGGATATCACTGAAACGGGTGGGCAAGTCAGCTGAGGTTTTCGGCTTCGCGTCCCGGGAAAAACAACGCGAAGCATGTCACACCGTTCTCGCTGCTCACGCTGTATCGGCCGTTATGCAACTGCATGATGGTCGCGACAATCGACAGCCCCAATCCATTGGAATGCGCCGAACGCTCCCGTGATTCATCCACGCGATAAAACCGCTCGAACAACCTGGGCAAGTGCTCCGCCGGGATGGTCGCGCCGTGGTTGGTCACTGTCAGGTTGATGCCTTCGGCGCAGGGTGTGGCCTGGATCAGCAGTTCAGAGGCGGGCGCACCATATTTGATGGCGTTGGCGCACAGGTTGGCCAGGGCACGGCGCAGCAGCATCGGCTCGGCCCAGATCACACCGGCGCCCTGGGCGAGGATGCTGATATCGACATCGCCCGCCAGGCCTTCGAAGTAGTCGGCCATGCGTTCCACTTCATCGGCCGCGTCCAGTTCCTGGCGCTGGCGCAGCGCACTGGCCGGGTCGGTGCGGGCCAGGAACAGCATGTTGTCGAGCATGCGCGCCAGGCGTTCGAGTTCTTCGACGTTGGAGGCCAGCAGTTGCTGGTAGGCTTCGATGCTACGGTGTTGCTGCAGCGCCACCTGGGTTTCCCCGAGCAAGTTATTGATCGGCGTGCGCAGTTCGTGGGCCATGTCGGTGGAGACCTGGCCCAGTTGCACAAAACCCTTGGCCAGGCGTTCGAGCATGGTGTTGAACGAATCAATCATCGGCAGCAGTTCTTTGGGGGCGCCGTGGCTGTCGAGGCGCGCGGCGAGGTTGCCGACGCCGATGCCCTGGGCATGCACGGCCAGGCGCCGCAATGGCAGCAGGCCGCGATGCACCATCAGGTAACCGACCACCGCCAGTACCAATGCCGCGATGCTGGCGAGGATATAGACACTCAGCCGGTAGCTGGCGAGCACTGCGGTGCGCTCGGTCATCAACCGCCCGGTAGTGACTTGCAGGCTGCCCAGGTCGCCTGAATCGATGGTCGCGGCGAGGGTGGAGAAGGGGACGCCATTGACGCCGGGTAAATGCTGCACGTCGGCGAATTCCAGGGCGTGGTCCCGGGGCACCGGTGCAACGTCGGGCATGTCGATGTTGCCGGGGTTCACTTCCAGCAGCGGTTTCTGCCCGGGTGCGGCGATGCTCAGCACCGATTCGCGGTTGCCCAGCATGTTCTGGAACAGTTCGGGCTTGGTCTTGATCAGGTCCAGGGTGTTGCTGTCGTTCAGCAGGTTGCGCAGTTGGTCGACGCGGTAGATCAGCGCAGCGTCGTCGCGGTGGATCAGTTCGCGCTCAAGGTCGCGGTACAGCGCCACGCCGAGGGTTGCCAGCAGGGCGAACGCCAGCAGGGCGAAGATCAGCGCTAGGCGCAGCGTCAGGGAGTAATGCCGGGGCTTGCTCATGGTTGCGTATCGAAGCGATAGCCGATGCCGCGCACGCTATGGATCAGCTTGAGCTGGAACGGGTCGTCGATTTTCAGGCGCAGGCGGCGCACGGCCACGTCGACCACATTGGTGTCGCTGTCGAAATTCATGTCCCACACCCTTGAGGCGATCAGCGAGCGCGAGAGTACCTGGTCCTGATGGGTGGCGAACAAGTGCAACAAGGCGAACTCCTTGTTGGTCAGGGTGATGCGCACGCCGCCACGGCTGACGCGGCGCTTGAGCACGTCGATCTGCAGGTCGGCGATCTGCAAGTGTTCTTCTTCACGGCTTGGCCCGCGCCGGGTCAGGGTGCGCAGGCGCGCCACCAGTTCGGCGAAGGAAAACGGCTTGATCAGGTAATCGTCGGCGCCCAGTTCCAGGCCCTTGATGCGGTCGGCAATATCGTCCCGGGCGGTCAGGAACAGCACCGGCGTGTCGGCTTCCTTGCGCAGGCGACGCAGCACTTCCCAGCCGTCCATCTTCGGCATCATCACGTCCAGCACGATCACGTCGAACGGGGTTTCCAGGGCCTGGTGCAAACCGTCCACGCCATCGCGGGCAAGGCTCACGGAGTAACCCAGTTCCTGCAGGCCGTTAAGCAGGTAGTTGCCCGCCTTGGGCTCGTCTTCGACTACGAGGATATTCATGGGATTCGCCCTGGTGATGTGCAGTTCTTGCGTGGCGCAAGTGTAGCCCGATCAATTGTCATTGGGGCAGCCGATGCCCTGTACTTGATAGTCCAGCACGTGTTCGCGGCCCTGGCTGTCGAGGTAGTCGAGGCGCGCAGGGACAATGCCGCACTGGCCGTAGGTATCGGTGCTCGACAGTACTTTGGCCACGTCCATGTGCATGAAGAAGCCGGGAGTGTCATGGATCACCGAGGTGGTGGCGGTGGTATCGGCAAAGGCCGAGCCGGTGGCGAGGAGGGCAGCAAAGCCGAGGATAAACAGTTTCATGGCGGTATCTCTCTTTAAGGGTTGGCTGCCGGTATCCGGCAGTGAGTTCACAGTAACCAGGCGACACAAACAGCCAGCCAACAGGATGATGACAAGATCGTAATGAAGGGCTTAAGGCTGGCGGCCGGACGCTTCGAGGATCAGGTCGGTGATTTCCTTGGCGTGGGAAACCAGGGACAAGTGGCTCGATGGCACCTCGATGGTGGTGGCGTTCATGCGCTTGGCGAGAAAGCGTTCCAGGTCCGGGTTGATGGTCTGGTCATTGCTGGACACCGCATACCAGGACGGCTTGGTGTGCCACGCGGCGTTGACGGTGCGACCGCTGAACAGGGTCTTGGCGATCGGTTGTTGCACGGCGTACAGCTCCATGGCCTTGGCGTGGGGTACGTCGGCGGCAAAGTACTTGAGGAAGGCGTCCTGATTCAGAGTCAGGTAACCGTCGTGCTCCACCACACCGGCCCGCACGGGTGTGCTTGGGTACTTGGCGGACAGGGCGACGAAGTCTTCGTTGGCGTCCGGAGCGCGGGCGGCGACGTATACCAGGGAGCTGACCTTGGGGTTGGCCCCGGCGTCGCTGACCACGGTGCCGGCGTAGGAATGGCCGACCAGCACGGTAGGACCGTCCTGTTGATCGAGTACGCGATTGGTGGCAGCGACGTCATCCGCCACCGAGGTCAGCGGGTTTTGCACAGCGGTTACATGCAAGCCGGCGGCCTGCAGGCGGGTAATCACTTCGGACCAACTGGAACCGTCGGCCCAGGAGCCGTGTACCAGCACTACGTTATTGGCTTTCACCGGTGCAATCGGGCCGGCCACGGCGGCGCCGGTCCCCAGCATCAACAGGCTGGCGGCGATCAGGCAGAGTTTGCTTGCAGGTTTCATGGGCGGGCTCGCTTCATTTTCAGTGGGAAGTTGGGTCACCCGCTGTGGGTGACTGACGACTTCACTGTATGAAGTGAGGGTGCGGGCAACACTGACAGCTTGATGACAAGTTTGTAATGCAATGGGCAGCCGGAAGGCTGCCCTGGTTGGACGGTGACCCATCAGACAGTACGGGCTGCTTGCAGGCGTTCAGCGCCGCCTTCCGCCAGGCCGCGTTCGTGCAGGCGATCTGCGCCGCCCTCGGCGAGCAGGTGGGATGGCTGGTCTTTGACCGCGCCAGCGTGGGTGTCGGCCGACGCCATGGATGACAGCCTGAGGCCCGCGATGACAGTCAGGCCGAATACCAGGGACGAAGCTTTCGAGAGATTGAACATGATGAGGCTCCTACGCGTGAGTCAGCCGGATTGGCTGGTGGTCGTAGTTAATCGCCGGGGTGTATCTGCCATGTGTGCCCAGGCGTGGCGAAATGCGGGTTCGCGTATCCAGGCGGGGTTCCCATACAGTCCGATACAAACCACGGGAAGGTTTACAGCGTTTGGGCCGATCCGTAGATTGCACCAGGCAAGTGGTTCGTCAGCGCCCAAGACCGGGTGACGAAAGCAAGAGGAAGCCGAGCAGTGTCCACCCGCGATTCAGCTGTATTCGCCCACCGTTACCGCGCCTTTCTGTTCGATATGGATGGCACACTCCTGAACTCCATTGCCGCCGCCGAGCGCGTATGGGCCACCTGGGCTGAACGCCATGGGCTGGATGTCGAGGCCTTTCTGAAGACCATCCATGGTGCCCGGGCCATCGATACCATCACCCGCCAGGCATTGCCCGGTGTGGACGCGCAGGCTGAGGCGCAGTGGATTACCGAGGCTGAACTTGAGGATGTGGAAGGGGTGGTGGCGATTGCGGGCGCGGTGGAATTCCTCAACGCATTGCCCGGCGATCAATGGGCGCTGGTTACGTCTGCCCCCAAGGCACTGGCTCTGCGCCGTATGCAGGCGGCCGGGATCAACCCGCCGGCGGTGCTGGTCACCGCGGAGGATGTCGCCAGCGGCAAGCCGGATCCGGCCTGTTATGTGCTCGGTGCGCAACGGCTGGGAGTACCGGTACAGGACTGCCTGGTGTTTGAGGATGCCAGCGTCGGGATTCGCGCCGGCGAGGCGGCGGGGGCCGATGTGATGGTGGTGACGTCGACCCACCTTGTGCCCATGGTCACCGCGCATCCGTCGATTGACGGGTATGAGCGTCTACAGGTTCAGCGGGACGAAGCCGGGCTGTTGCATCTACAGCGCCTGGCGTAAAAAAAGGCCGACCCGGTTACCCGGATCGGCCTTCTTCGTAAAGGGGCGGTTCAACGTTGGAGCCGTTTCCAGTCAGCGTCTGCAGGCGGTTGCCCTTGAGCCCCTGGCGGGACAAGACCATTTCCTTGAGGATTTCGCTGGCAAGCCTGGCAATCGCCTCCGGCCCTCGATGGTGTGCGCGGACGATGCCGGTCACCGCAAAGTGATCAGCTTCCGGGCCGCTGAGAATCGCGGAAAGCGTGCCATCGGCATGCAGGGTGCAGACGATTTTGTAGCTCGGCAGGCGCGCTGCCAGTGCTGATTCGATTTCGCTTTTACTCAGTGTGTCCATCAGCGCTACAACCTTTCACCGACCGTGCATGCCCAAGCATAGGTTGTGTCGCGCAGCTGTAAATACCAGCGATCTGATAGCAACTGCGGCGGCGGTTTCAACCCGCTTGCGGGATACACCGCGCTGGGGCAACGAACTTCAAGATGAAACCCAAAGCCGTCAGGATGAGGCTTTGCGGCGATCACTGTGAGGCGCGCGCCGGCACAGTCTGCGATGGACGGCGACCTGAATGGGCTTGAGGCAGAAGAAAAACAAGTACGCGCTCAGGAACAGCGTCAGGTCCAGCCATGAGTAGGCTTTGTCGGAGGAGCCTTCGATTTCGAACTTGAGGCCATACTCCAGCGCCACAAACGCCACGCTGATCAGCGTGACAATCAACCAAGACTTGGATAAGTAAGGCTGTTTAACGGTACGCCTCATCAACGTGCTCCTTGGCGCGCTGCAGACTGTAGGGGATTTGTCACGAGATTCGGCCCTGGAAAACTCCACAAGTTCCCTTTGTTTGCAGGCTGTTTCATGTGTTGAACGCAGCCAGCGACTATTACTGAGAAGTGTTCCTGCCATGTGTCATACAAAAGGGAGTACGCCTTATGTTGGTTCAGTGGTTTCTTGCAGCAGTCCATTTACTGGCATTCGCCATGGCATTGTCGGCCGTGCTTGCGCGTGGCAAGGCATTGCGCGGTGTATCTGATAGTGACCCATCCACCCTGCGCCGCGTATTGATCGCAGACAACATCTGGGGAATCAGTGCCCTGGTGTTATTGGTAACCGGTGGCCTGCGGGCCTTTGGCGGCTACGAAAAGGGCAGTGATTATTACCTGCACCAGCCGTTGTTTCACGTGAAGATGACGCTGCTTGTATTAATTTTGTTACTGGAGCTCGCGCCGATGATTCGCTTTATCAAATGGCGCATCGCGTTGGCGCGTGGCACGCGCCTCGATTTGCACCAGGCAGGTCTTTTTGCGCGCATCAGCCATGTGCAGGCGTTACTGCTGGTGCTGATGATGATTGCAGCGAGTGGCATGGCACGCGGTGTCGGCCTGGGATGACGCTGGCCTGACGCTGGAACAAGGGAATAGGGCGCGCTGGCCGCGGGAAGCCGCGAGCAGGCTGAAAGAGGTTTTCGCCAGCCGTTACAGTGAACGAAAGGGCTGGCTACTGGAGGCGCTTCAAGGTGTCTGGTTTTTATCCGGAGCCGTCAGGCCCGCCTGGATACGTTGGTAGATCTCCTCGCGATGCACGGCAACGTCCTTTGGAGCATTGATGCCGATTCTTACTTGCTGGCCGCTAACGCCCAGGATGGTGATCGTGATGTCATCACCGATGTTTATGCTTTCACCGACTTTGCGGGTGAGTATCAGCATGGACTTCTCCTTGATTGCTTTGAAGGACACATGTTTCAGACAGGGCAGATGTCGGATGTGTGTAGCTTACTGCGAAGCGCTTCCCTGTGGCTGCCTCTTTTAGGACGCATAGAGGCGGCATTAATTCCCATGCCGCCATCATACAGGTCTGCGATACATCATTCGCATTGTTTAAGCCAACGTTTATGACGGCCAGAATAGACAGTGAATGATAAAGTCGCCTCTTTGATCCTCTAAGGAGCAGGGTAGTGCGTAAAGTAGCGATGGCAATTGCGGTGTTGGCATTGGCCGGTTGCGGTGAAGGTAAAAGTGTCGACGCCCCCAAGGCCAGGCCTGCCGTTGCCGAGGCGCCCGCCCAGGCGCAACCTGCGGTCGGCGCGATCGCCTCTCAAGAATGGGATGTATGGGTGGGGCCGCCGGATCACAAGCTGCAGGCGATGACTGACCTGACCGCGTGGTTGCTGGAACACGGTTTCAGTTTCTATCTGGCGAAGGAAGACGGTAAGGACCAGGTGCTGCTGGGCCCATTCAGCACCAGGGCCGAGGCCGAGGCGAAACAAGCGCAGTTGACCGAGAAACTGGCCACTGCGAAGAAGAATGACACGGTGTCCGAGGTCATCGAACACAAGGTTGCGCAGTAAAGAGTCGACAAGCGGGAGGCCATGGCGCTCCCGCTTTTTTCGTTCAGCCGCAGGCTTTCAAGTTCACCGGGCCGACAAATTCATTGCCGCGCCCCATCACGCACGCCACGGTTTGATTGCGCTGGCGTTCCCAGGGCTGTACCGGGTAGGTCTTGTTCCAGGCTTCATACAGCTGGCGATCCTGTTTCGACAGGCGCAGGCCATACTGCTTACTCATATAGAAATAGGTTCGGGCGATCATGCCGCGAATGGAAGGGCGGGGCATGACCTTCTTGGCCTTGAAGTCCACCTGGGTCAGGCATGATCCATATTGGCCGCTTTGTACCGGCAGCCAGCCAAAACTGAAATTGTTTCGGTCGCCATTCACCTCGCCGATGCTCGGCACCAGGTTGTGCAGGTCGGCTTCGGCCCGCTTGTAGACCGCGTCCTTGCGGGTGCAGTTCTTGCGCCCGCCATCCTGCCAGCACTGGCGCTGATGGCCGATCTGCCAAGCCGGAACAATGTGTTCCCATTCAATACGTGCTGCCCGGTTGGCGTTTTTGCGCGGGATATAGCCGCAGGCTTTCAGGTCTACCCGGTTGCCGTTGTATTTGCAGCCGCAATAGAACTCTGTGGATTGCGGTTCATACAGTTTCCAGGCGATTTTCTTGGCTTCGCTGAACGTCCTGGGGGCTTGGGCGTGAGCGGTGACAGCAAAAAACACGAACAACACACTGATAAAACGGACACTCATTGACTCAATCTTCCTTCGGCACAACCCAGAAAATCTGCACGCCACCGTCATCGCGATAGGCGAGGGTGACGTTGTCGTTTTCTGCGATTTCCTCCAGTAGTCGTGCCCACTCGTCTTCCGGTTCCTCCGGCAAACGGAAGATCAACGCCGCCTTGTTCTTCTGGGCGTTGGTGGAATTGATGATTTTTTGCACGCGAACGGCCAGGCGTTGATAGGCGTCAGGCGCTGCGGGTGCTGCGGAAGAAGGCTTTGCCACGGAGTATTCCTTATTAGGCTGTACGTGCATACAGTATTTAACTGTGGGCAATTTCGCAACTGCTTAAAATTCAAGAAGTTCTTCTGACAGTGGTTTTGCCGATTTGGTGTAGGAACGCTTTGTTTTTCAAAGGTTTTTTTCGCGGGGGATAAAGCGGGGGAAATCAGACCCGCTCGCGGTACGCCACGAGCGGGATGGCCCAACCGTTGCCGGCCGGGCCCGGGAGCGATCAATATTCCCAGAACATCCGTTGCAGTTCCTTGCTGTCCTGGGTCTTGGTCAGGGCGACCATGGCCAGGATGCGGGCTTTCTGCGGGTTCAGGTCATGGGCAACTACCCAGTCGTATTTGTCGTCTGGTTGTTCGGCGTTACGCAGAACGAAACCACCGGCATTCACGTGGGAAGAGCGAATGATCTGTACGCCTTGCTTGCGTAGTTCCTGCAGGGCAGGCACCACCTTGGACGACACCGAACCATTGCCGGTACCGGCATGGATGATGGCTTTCGCGCCGGCCTGGGCCAGGGCCTTGTAGGCGGTGTCGCTTACGTTGCCATAGGAATAGGCGATTTCGACGTCCGGCAGGCTTTTGATGGTCTTGATGTCGAATTCCGAGTTCATGGTGTGACGCTTGGCTGGCAGGCGGAACCAGTAGGATTTGCCTTCTACCACCATGCCCAGCGGGCCCCATGGGCTCTTGAACGCTTCAGTCTTGATGTTGATCATCTTGCTGACGTCGCGACCCGACTGGATCTCGTCGTTCATGGTCACCAGTACGCCTTTGCCGCGGGCGTCCTTGCTGCCGGCGACGGCAACGGCGTTGTACAGGTTGAGCATGCCATCAGCCGACATGGCGGTGCCTGGGCGCATCGAGCCGACCACGACGATTGGCTTGTCGGTCTTTTCCACCAGGTTGAGGAAGTAGGCAGTCTCTTCCAGGGTGTCGGTACCGTGGGTGATCACGATGCCGTCGACGTCCTTGCTGTCGGCCAGTTCGGCGACACGACGACCCAGTTGCAGGAGGTTTTCGTTGGTGATGCTTTCGGAGGCAATTTGCAATACTTGTTCGCCGCGGACATTGGCGATCTGGCTAAGCTCAGGAACACCGGCGATCAATTGTTCGATGCCGACCTTGGCGGCCTGGTAGGTCGCACTGTTGGCCGCGCTGGCGCCGGCGCCGGCGATGGTGCCGCCGGTGGCAAGGATCACCACGTTGGACAGTTTTTGCTGGGTTTCAGCTTCTTTTGCCTGAGCGGCAACGGGGAACAACAGCAGGAGGGCTAACGCGCCCGGTACGAAAGTTTTCAACGCAGATTTCATTATTCTTCTCTCTAGTTTTGATGAGTGCTGATGCAGGTTCATCTAGAAACACCCGGGCGGTTCTGAACGCCACGAGGTGCTGAGTAAGAGCAGGATTTGTACCAGCGGGATTTTGTTGGGCAATAGAATTTAAACTATTGATTTATATCTATATTTGTTTGATTTGTAAGTAAATGGCTTGGTCTTCTGTCCGGCTTTCCGAACAAAGCGGTGCGCGGGTGTTCGGTTGTCCGAAAAGGATGACGGAAAAGTTTGGTTTTAAACGCAGGAGGCACGCCGCGACCTGTCGTTTCAGAGAACGATCCAGCAACGCGGATGTTTAAAGGGGGTACCGGATGGCTTCGAGGGCAGGGCGTAAAGCGGATTCACCAAAAGGCTGTTTTCTCCCGTTGACAAATCTCGACAAGCTTCTCATAGTTTGACCTAACGCAAACGTTTGCGAGATGTTTCACGGGGTCCTCCTCGAGTGTCGTGAAAGCTCGTATCAGCCGCCCGGGTGGGTTGGCTGCCGAAGCGTTCTTCGGTGCAAGCGTTGCTCACAATAATCATAAGATCGGAGTGAACCCATGAAGCTGCCATTTGCTGGACGTCTTCTTGCTGTCGCTGTGCTTGCTGCCGCATCCGCTGCCCTGCCTCTTTCCTCTGCATTTGCTGCCGAGACCGCCGCCAAACCCAAGGTCGGCCTGGTCATGAAATCCCTCGCCAACGAATTCTTCGTCACCATGCAAGACGGTGCCAAGGAATACCAGAAGGCCCACTCCGCCGATTTCGACATGATCACCAACGGGATCAAGAACGAAACCGATACCAGTGCACAGATCGATATCGTCAATCAGATGATCCTGTCCAAGGTTGACGCGATCGTCATTGCTCCCGCCGATTCGAAAGCCCTGGTCACCGTGCTGAAAAAGGCCTCCGACAAAGGCATCAAGATCGTCAACATCGACAACCGTCTTGATGTGGATGTACTGAAAAGCAAAAACCTTGATATCCCGTTCGTAGGTCCAGACAACCGCAAGGGCGCGCGCCTGGTCGGTGAAGAACTGGCCAAGCACCTCACCAAGGGTGACCAGGTTGGCATCATCGAAGGTGTGTCCACCACCACCAACGCCCAGCAGCGTACCGCTGGCTTCAAGGACGCGATGGATGCCGCCGGCATGAAGATCGTCTCCACCCAATCCGGTGAGTGGGAAATCGACAAGGGCAACGCGATTGCCGCTGCCATGCTCCAGGCAAACCCGAACATCAAGGCACTGCTGGCCGGTAACGACAACATGGCACTGGGCGCAGTATCCGCCGTACGTGGCGCCGGCAAGGCTGGCAAGGTGCTGGTCGTAGGCTACGACAACATCGAGGCCATCAAGCCGATGCTGCAGGACGGCCGTGTCCTGGCCACCGCCGACCAGGCTGCTGCCCAGCAAGCCGTTTTCGGTATCCAGAACGCTCTGAAGCTGGTCAAGGGTGAAAAAGTCGATGCCGTGGATGGCATGATCGAAACCCCGGTCGAACTCATCCTCAAGAAGTAATTCCCCGGCAGCACAAAACAGCGTCCGCTCACCCGAGCGGACGCCTGGAGACGTTCCTATGTCATCTTCCGCACCGAACGCTGTCCTCTCGGTCAGCGGTATCGGCAAGACCTATGCCCAACCGGTTCTATCCGACATCACCCTGACGCTCAATCGTGGGGAAGTGTTGGCGCTTACCGGTGAGAATGGCGCGGGGAAAAGCACCCTGTCGAAAATCATCGGCGGGCTGGTCACCCCGACCGACGGCCAGATGCAGTTCAATGGCCAGGCCTACACGCCAGGCAGTCGGACCCAGGCTGAAGAGCAGGGCATCCGCATGGTCATGCAGGAGCTTAACCTGCTGCCAACCCTGACGGTCGCTGAAAACCTGTTCCTCGATAACCTGCCCAGCCACGGTGGCTGGATCAGCCGCAAGCAACTGCGCAAGGCCGCCATTGAAGCCATGGCCCAGGTCGGCCTGGACGCTATCGACCCGGACACCCTGGTCGGCAGCCTCGGCATCGGCCACCAACAGATGGTCGAAATTGCCCGCAACCTGATCGGCGATTGCCACGTACTGATCCTCGACGAACCCACGGCGATGCTGACCGCCCGTGAAGTCGAGATGCTGTTCGAACAAATCACCCGCCTGCAGGCCCGGGGCGTGGCGATTATCTATATTTCCCACCGGCTCGAAGAACTGGCCCGGGTTGCCCAGCGCATTGCGGTGCTGCGTGACGGCAAGCTGGTGTGTGTCGAGCCGATGGCCAACTACAACAGTGAGCAACTGGTCACGCTGATGGTGGGCCGCGAACTGGGCGAGAAAATCGACCTGGGCCCGCGCACCATCGGCGCGCCGCTGTTGACGGTAAAAGGCCTGACCCGCTCGGACAAGGTCCGCGACGTGTCGTTTGAAGTGCGTGCCGGCGAAATCTACGGCATCTCCGGCCTGATCGGTGCGGGCCGTACGGAGTTGCTGCGCCTGATCTTCGGCGCCGACCTGGCCGACAGCGGCACCGTGGCCCTGGGCACACCTGCGCAAGTCGTCAGCATTCGCTCGCCCGTCGACGCGGTTGGCCATGGCATCGCCCTGATCACCGAGGACCGCAAGGGCGAAGGCCTGCTGCTGACCCAATCCATCGGCGCCAACATTGCCTTGGGCAACATGCCGAAGGTGTCCAGCGGTGGCCTGGTGAACAGTCGTGACGAAACGGCCTTGGCCAAGCGCCAGGTCGACGCCATGCGTATCCGCAGTTCCAGTCCGGCGCAGCTGGTGTCCGAGCTGTCGGGTGGCAACCAGCAGAAGGTGGTGATTGGCCGCTGGCTGGAGCGCGATTGCGCGGTGATGCTGTTCGATGAACCGACCCGAGGCATCGACGTCGGCGCCAAATTCGATATCTATGCGTTGCTCGGCGACCTGACCCGCCAGGGCAAGGCGCTGGTGGTGGTGTCCAGCGACCTGCGTGAGTTGATGCTGATCTGCGACCGCATCGGGGTACTTTCCGCCGGGCGCCTGATCGAGACCTTCGAGCGCGACAGCTGGACCCAGGACGAATTGCTTGCCGCTGCTTTTGCCGGCTATCAGAAACGTGATGCGCTGCTCAACGACGCAGCGCCTAGGAATACCCCATGAAAACCACTTCCTCCACCGCAAAACGTGGCGGCAACTTCTATGGCCTGGGCACCTACCTGGGCCTGGCCGGCGCCTTGCTGGCGATGATTGCGCTGTTCTCGTTCCTGAGCGACCACTTCCTCTCGTACGACACCTTCAGCACCCTGGCCAACCAGATTCCCGACCTGATGGTGTTGGCAGTCGGCATGACCTTCGTGCTGATCATCGGCGGCATCGACCTGTCGGTAGGCTCCGTGCTGGCCCTGGCCGCATCGGCCGTCAGCGTGGCGATTCTCGGCTGGGGCTGGAGTGTGTTGCCGGCAGCCGTGCTGGGCATGGGCTGCGCCGCGTTGGCCGGGACCATTACCGGTTCGATCACAGTGGCCTGGCGGATCCCGTCATTCATCGTGTCCCTCGGCGTGCTGGAAATGGCGCGCGGCGTGGCGTACCAGATGACCGGCTCGCGTACCGCATACATCGGTGATTCGTTTGCCTGGCTGTCCAATCCGGTGGCCTTCGGCATTTCACCTTCGTTCATCATCGCGTTGCTGGTGATCATCGCCGCGCAGCTGGTGCTGACCCGTACCGTGTTCGGTCGCTACCTGATCGGCATCGGCACCAACGAAGAGGCCGTGCGCCTGGCGGGTATCAATCCCAAGCCCTACAAGATCCTGGTGTTCAGCCTGATGGGCCTGCTGGCGGGTGTGGCGGCGCTGTTCCAGATTTCGCGCCTGGAAGCGGCCGATCCCAACGCCGGTTCCGGCCTGGAGCTGCAAGTGATCGCTGCGGTAGTGATCGGTGGCACCAGCCTGATGGGCGGGCGTGGCTCGGTCATCAGTACCTTCTTCGGCGTGCTGATCATCTCGGTACTGGCGGCAGGGCTGGCGCAGATTGGCGCCACCGAGCCGACCAAACGTATCATCACCGGTGCCGTGATCGTGATCGCGGTGGTGCTCGATACTTACCGCAGCCAGCGCGCCAGTCGGCGAGCCTGAGCCATGGCAACGATCAAGGATGTGGCCGCGCTGGCGGGGATTTCCTACACCACGGTGTCTCATGTGGTGAACAAGACGCGCCCGGTCAGCGAGCCGGTACGGATCAAGGTCGAGGCGGCCATCAAGCAGCTCGACTATGTACCCAGTGCGGTCGCGCGCTCGCTGAAGGCCAAGACCACAGCCACCATCGGCCTGTTGGTGCCCAACAGCCTCAACCCGTATTTTGCGGAACTGGCCCGGGGCATCGAGGATTACTGCGAGCGTAACGGCTATTGCGTGATCCTCTGCAACTCCGACGATAATGCCGAAAAGCAGCGCAGCTACCTGAGGGTGCTGCTGGAAAAACGCATCGACGGCTTGATCGTGACCTCGGTGGGCGGCGACGACAGCGGCCTGGCGACAGGCCTCAAGGCGGTACGCACGCCGATGGTCATCGTCGACCGTGCACTGGACGGGATTGATGTCGACCTGGTGCGCATCGACCATGAACAGGGCGCTTACCTGGCGACCCGGCACTTGCTCGATCTGGGGCATCGCGACATTGCCTGCATTGGTGGCCCGAGTCATACCCGCGTGGCGCAAATGCGGATGGCGGGCTACTACCGCGCCTTGGCCGAGGCGGGGCTCGAAGTGCCGGCCGGCCGTGTGCTGGAAAGTGATTTCACCAGTACCGGTGGTTACGCGGCCGCGGCGCAATTGCTGGCGGATAATCCCCCCAGCGCGATTTTTGCCGGCAACGACATGATTGGCTTCGGCGTCTTGCGCGCCGCTGCCGAACGTAATATCCGGGTGCCCGGTGAGCTGTCGGTGATCGGGTTTGATGATATCCAGATGAGCCAGTACGTGTACCCGGCGCTGACCACCGTGGGCCAGTCGATCCTGCAGTTGGGAGAGATGGCGGCCGAGCTTTTACTGCGACGAATTGCGACACCCCAATTGCCGATCGATCAGCGCATCGTGACGCCGAGTATTGTCCTGCGCGAGTCGACGGCGCCGTTGGCCGGTGTGTTTGCCCAATACCGCTGAACCGAATTGATGAGTACTGATGTATGCCAGCAAAAGTAGTGGTAATAGGCAGCCTGAACATGGACCTGGTCACCCGGGCCAGCCGGCTGCCCCGCGCCGGTGAGACCCTGATCGGCCAATCGTTTTCCACCGTTCCCGGCGGCAAGGGCGCGAACCAGGCGGTCGCTTCGGCGCGCCTCGGGGCTGAGGTCGCCATGGTCGGCTGCGTGGGCACCGATGCCTATGGCGCGCAATTGCGCGACGCGTTGCTGGTGGAGGGCATTGATTGCCAGGCCGTCAGCACCGTCGACGGTTCCAGCGGCGTGGCGCTGATCGTGGTGGATGACAGCAGCCAGAATGCGATCGTTATTGTCGCCGGTAGCAATGGCGAGCTGACCCCAGCCAAATTACAGGCATTTGACAGTGTGCTGCAGGCTGCCGACGTGATTGTCTGCCAGCTGGAAACGCCGATGGAGACTGTCGGCCATGCCCTCAAGCGCGGTCGCGAGCTGGGCAAAACGGTGATCCTGAACCCGGCGCCGGCCAGTGGTCCGCTGCCCGAGGATTGGTACGCCGCCATCGACTACCTGATTCCCAATGAAAGCGAAGCCTCGGCCTTGAGCGGCGTGGTGGTCGACTCGCTGGACAGCGCCAAGGCCGCCGCGACACGCCTGATCAAGGCCGGTGCTGGCAAAGTGATCATTACCCTCGGCTCCGAAGGCGCGTTGTTTGCCGATGGCCAAGGCTTCGAGCACCTGGTCGCGCCCAAGGTCAAGGCGGTCGATACCACGGCTGCCGGTGACACCTTCGTCGGCGGTTTCGCAGCCGCGCTGGCCAACGGCAGGAGCGAGGCCGAGGCCATTCGTTTCGGCCAGGTAGCCGCCGCGCTGTCCGTGACCCGCGCGGGTGCGCAACCCTCTATTCCCACATTGCATGACGTCCAAGGTTTTGTGCCCTCATGAAAAAGACTCCCTTGCTCAATATCGCGCTGTCGCGGGTGATCGCATCCCTTGGCCATGGCGACATTCTGGTGATCGGTGATGCCGGCTTGCCGGTGCCGCCGGGTGTCGAGTTGATCGACCTGGCGCTGACCAAAGGCATTCCGGATTTCGTCAGTACCTTGCGCATCGTCCTCAGCGAGATGCAGGTGGAAAGCCACGTGCTCGCGGAAGAAATCCTGCTCAAGCAACCGCCGGCCCTGGCGGATCTCAATACCCTGACCGAACAGGCCGCCCTCGGCGAACGCCGCCTGGTCAGCCATGAAGAGTTCAAGCAGCTCAGCCGCAAGGCGAGGGCGGTGGTGCGCACCGGCGAGTGCCAGCCCTACTGCAATATCGCGCTGGTTTCCGGCGTAACGTTCTAGAATTCCCCAACGACAAGGAGTGCGTCATGCAACGTGGTACCCAAACCCTGCGACACCTGTTCCGGAGTGTGCTGCTTTTGTCCGTGCTAACTGCTGCAAGCGCCCACGCGGCGGAAAAAATCGACCTGATCATCGACACCGACCCCGGTGCTGACGACGTGGTTGCCTTGCTGTTCGCCATGGCTTCGCCCGATGAACTGCAGATCCGCGCGCTGACCACCGTTGCCGGTAACGTGCGCCTCGACAAGACCTCCCGCAACGCACGTCTGGCCCGCGAATGGGCAGGGCGCGAGGACATCCCGGTATATGCCGGTGCACCGAAACCGATGCTGCGCACGCCGATCTACGCTGAAAACATCCATGGCAAGGAAGGTATCTCCGGCGTCACCGTGCATGAGCCGAAAAAAGGCCTGGCCGAAGGCAATGCCGTTGATTACCTGATCAAGACCCTCAGCACCGCCAAGCCCCACAGCATCACCATCGCCATGCTCGGTCCGCAGACCAACCTGGCGCTGGCATTGACCCAGGCGCCGGAGATCACTCAAGGCATCAAGGAAGTGGTGGTGATGGGCGGCGCGCACTTCAACGGCGGCAATATCACGCCGGTGGCCGAGTTCAACCTGTTCGCCGACCCGATCGCGGCCGAGATCGTGCTCAAGAGCGGCGTCAAGCTGACCTACCTGCCGTTGGACGTGACCCACAAGGTCCTGACCAGCGACGCACGCCTGAAGCAAATCGCTGCGCTGAACAACAACGCGAGCAAGGTGGTGGGCGATATTCTCAATGAATACGTCAAGGGCGATATGGAGCACTACGGCATCCCGGGCGGCCCGGTGCATGACGCTACCGTCATTGCCTACCTGCTCAAGCCTGCGCTGTTCAGCGGCCGTGAGGTCAACGTGGTGGTGGACAGCCGTGAAGGCCCGACCTTCGGCCAGACCATCGTCGACTGGTACGATGGCCTGAAACAACCGAAGAACGCGTTCTGGGTTGAAAATGGCGATGCCCAGGGCTTCTTCGATCTGCTGACCGAACGCCTTGGTCGCCTGAAGTAAACAGCCTGCCGGTCGACGTTCGTCGGCCGGGTCTTATTCGCGCTCGGGGTCTGGCGCCCCCATGTGATCGGCCGGGTATTTCTCGAATACCTGGCCGATGAATGCCTGCGCGGCCTGTGTGCCCAGTTCCTTGACCAGCAGGTCGATACCGATGATTGCCAACTCCTCCGGGCTGCCCGGGCTGTAGGAGCTTTGCCCGTGGGGCCACTTGGCTTTGATGTCGGCGTGGATCGTGACGATGGTCATGGGTGTCTCGCGGGGCTGAAAGGCGGTTAGTGCGTTCTGCGTGTGGAGTTAACCATTTTGCGCCGTGTTTGGCACTGCTACTTAGGCATGAGGGGAGGGCTGTGCGACACTGTCCGCCTGTTTAATTGCCAGGGCAAACCGCGTGCAGATCGACTTGAACAACCCCGACAACCTGACGCTGGACGCTGTGCGGCAGCTGCTTGCGTCCGCCAGTGACAACGTTCACACCCAATTGCGCGTTACCAAGGCCGGCATTGCCTACATTTCTTCGGGCGTGGTGGGTGGCGTCGATATCGACGGCCTTCTGTTCCGCCTGGAGACCTGGGCGGCGGGTTCGGGTTATGTCGGCAACGTCGCAGCCAGCGACGAGGTGTGGGTGATGCAGATTTTCAACGCGCTCAAGCAGAATTGGCCAACCCCGCCGTTTGATTACATCGACATCTACTGAGTGCGTTCATATCTGGTGACGATTGATTCGCCAGCGCCCGGTGTCGACTCAGGCAGACTGGCCCACAGCCAATTGTGACAATTCTGAAACCAATCGGCCAAACCACGGTCGCACGATCTCTGTCCATTTTTTCTCAAAGGAGGCTTCATGCCTTGGAAGCTCGCATCATTCGGTACTTTGTTGGCTGCGCTCGCCTTGTCGGGTTGCAGCACCCCGGGTACCTCTGAGCCAGCCAAAGACACTGCCGTGACCGATGCTGGTCATAGCCGCTGTGAGGCGAAGGCTGCCGAGTTCGCAATCGGCCAGAAAGCTTCGCCACAATTGCTGGAACAGGCCCGTAGCCGCGCCGGAGCGCAGAACGCACGCATTCTCAAGCCAGATGACATGGTCACGCTGGAATACCGCTCCGATCGCCTGAACCTCAATACCGATGACAACCTTGTGATCAATCGGGTCAATTGCGGCTGATTGCTCCAGCGCTTTTCTCCAGGCCATAAAAAACCCCGTCACATGGACGGGGTTTTTTTAGTTCGGCGCAGAATTACTCTGGGCGAACCTGTGCAGCTTGCATACCCTTTTGGCCTTTCTCAGCCACGAAGGAAACGGTTTGGCCTTCTTTCAGGCTTTTGAAACCGTCGCTTTCGATAGCTTTGAAGTGTACGAACAGGTCGTCACCGCCACCTTGAGGAGTGATGAAGCCGAAGCCTTTTTCATCGTTGAACCATTTAACGGTGCCGGTTTGGCGATTAGACATGGTGTATCTCCAAGAAACATATATTTTCAGTAGTGCTGTGCTGCTCAGGCCAACTGGGCACACCGAGCTATCATAGTCGAAATGTTCGGCTTGGGAGCCCCCCCAAGGCATTGTTTGCTAATCAATCGCGTTGTGTTTCATGCCTTGGTTGGCTGAAAGCCCCGATCTACGGGGCTTTCAGGCGAAATATCAGCTGTTAAAAAAAGCCGTAAAAGCTGCGTAATTTGTGAGAAATGGCAGTTTTCATGGCGATTTCTGGTCCTTCAGCCGGTCTGGCAGGGTGTAAAAATTACTTTTTCTTCACGACTTTGCAGGACGAAATAGCCGTCACAGCTTTGGTCTTGAGCGCAGGATCTGCGTTCTGGTTGGTCATGAGTTCCTTGATTTCGGCACTGCTCAATTCGGCATTGATTTTGTCCGCGCCACATTCACAGTGGTCTTTGGCGGTTTTGGCATCAACACTTTGCTGGGCGGCTGCGCTGCAATCCTTGATGAAGCTGTCCCGCGCACCGGCAGGCCAGTTCGACGGGGCTGCGGCGTGCGCACCCAGGGACATGAGGGTCAGGGATGCAGCAAGGGCGAAAGTCGAGGTAAAACGCATAATCAAATGCTCCTGGAGTCGTGGACGAACGGCGATTCTCGGTGTGTTTGAGGGCTGCCGTACAGTTCAAGTTCACTTTTGCCCTTAAAAGCCGGGAATTTTCGTTTCCTGAAGCGGCTTCGGCGCCATGACCGTTCATCTGTGCTAGCATCTTTCGCTTGGCTATTTTCCGGCGCGCCCTATGCCGCCTTGCCAAGGTCTTTTTTGTTTAACTCCAGTCACTCTGGTTCGATTATCGGTTGGCCGAAAGGCTCCTGCCGCTGTAAGGCAGGCGTTCATCACTGAACGGCCTGGTATTGGATCTTGTACTGGCTCATCCCAACCCACGTGACCTTTGGTAGGGGTCACCACTAGGAGAGGAGGCGCCATGCCAACTATTACTCTTCCCGACGGCAGTCAACGTTCATTCGATCATTCGGTTTCCGTAGCAGAGGTCGCCGCATCCATTGGTGCCGGCCTGGCCAAGGCCACCGTGGCCGGCAAGGTCGACGGCAAGCTGGTTGACGCCAGCGACCTGATCACCGGCGATGCCAGCCTGCAAATCATCACGCCCAAGGATCAAGAGGGGCTGGAGATCATTCGCCACTCTTGCGCGCACCTGATTGGCCATGCGGTCAAGCAGCTGTACCCAACCGCGAAGATGGTCATCGGCCCGGTCATCGACGAAGGCTTCTATTACGACATCGCCTACGAGCGTCCTTTCACCCCGGACGACCTGGCGGCTATCGAACAGCGCATGCACGCGCTGATCGAAAAAGATTACGACGTCATCAAGAAAGTCACTCCGCGTGCCGAAGTGATCGACGTGTTCACCGCCCGCGGCGAAGACTACAAGCTGCGCCTGGTGGAAGACATGCCGGACGAGCAGGCCATGGGCCTGTATTACCACGAAGAATATGTCGACATGTGCCGTGGCCCGCACGTGCCGAACACACGCTTCCTCAAGTCGTTCAAGCTGACCAAGCTGTCCGGTGCCTACTGGCGCGGTGACGCGAAGAACGAACAACTGCAGCGGATCTACGGCACTGCCTGGGCTGACAAGAAGCAGCTGGCGGCCTACATCCAGCGCATCGAAGAAGCCGAAAAACGCGACCATCGCAAGATCGGCAAGCGCCTGAACCTGTTCCACCTCCAGGAAGAAGCGCCGGGCATGGTGTTCTGGCACCCGAACGGCTGGACCCTGTACCAGGTGCTCGAGCAGTACATGCGCAAGGTTCAGCGCGACAACGGCTACCTGGAGATCAAGACGCCGCAAGTCGTTGACCGCAGCCTGTGGGAGAAATCCGGGCACTGGGCCAACTACGCCGACAACATGTTCACCACCCAGTCGGAAAACCGCGACTACGCCATCAAGCCGATGAACTGCCCGTGCCACGTACAGGTGTTCAACCAGGGCCTGAAGAGCTACCGCGAGTTGCCGATGCGCCTGGCCGAGTTCGGTGCCTGCCACCGTAACGAGCCATCGGGTGCACTGCACGGCATCATGCGCGTGCGCGGCTTCACTCAGGATGACGCCCACATCTTCTGCACCGAAGAGCAGATGCAGGCCGAATCCGCTGCGTTCATCAAGCTGACCATGGACGTGTACCGCGATTTCGGTTTCACCGAAGTCGAGATGAAGCTGTCCACTCGTCCGGAAAAACGCGTCGGTTCCGACGAACTGTGGGATCGCGCCGAAGCTGCACTGGCCGCAGCGCTGGACAGTGCGGGGCTTGCATACGACTTGCAGCCGGGCGAGGGCGCGTTCTACGGTCCGAAGATCGAGTTCTCGCTGAAAGATTGCCTTGGTCGCGTCTGGCAGTGTGGTACCCTGCAGCTCGATTTTAACCTGCCGATCCGTCTGGGAGCCGAATACGTCTCCGAAGACAACAGCCGTAAGCACCCGGTTATGCTGCACCGGGCGATCCTCGGCTCGTTCGAACGGTTCGTCGGGATCCTGATCGAGCACTACGAGGGTGCATTCCCTGCGTGGCTGGCTCCGACCCAGGCAGTGATCATGAATATCACTGATAAACAGGCAGATTTTGCCGCTGAAGTTGAAAAAACTCTCAATGAAAGCGGATTTCGTGCCAAGTCCGACTTGAGAAATGAAAAGATCGGCTTTAAAATCCGCGAGCATACTTTGCTCAAGGTTCCCTATCTTTTGGTTATCGGAGATCGGGAAGTCGAGATGCAGACTGTCGCTGTGCGTACTCGTGAAGGTGCTGACCTGGGCTCGATG
This sequence comes from Pseudomonas sp. D4002, assembly GCF_013385665.1. NCBI lineage: Bacteria > Pseudomonadati > Pseudomonadota > Gammaproteobacteria > Pseudomonadales > Pseudomonadaceae > Pseudomonas > Pseudomonas sp. D4002. The sequence continues at coordinate 117,878 of NZ_JACAPN010000017.1, read as the reverse complement.
CCCGTCGCCCAGTTCGCTGAGTTCCTCGCGCAAGCGGTTTCCCGGCGTGGTCGCCCAGATTCGGAGTAATTATTATTAAGCGTGAAATGAGACAAGATAAACGAGCTGCACCGAAAGCCCCGATCAACGAGAATATCTCGGCACGCGAGGTTCGGTTAATTGGCGCTGACGGCGAGCAGATTGGCATCGTCTCGATTGATGAAGCGCTTCGTATTGCTGAAGAGTCCAAATTGGACCTGGTGGAAATCTCCGCCGACGCAATCCCACCCGTTTGCCGGGTGATGGACTACGGCAAGTCGATCTTCGAGAAGAAGAAGCAGATTGCCGCGGCGAAGAAGAACCAGAAGCAGATTCAAGTAAAAGAAATCAAGTTTCGTCCAGGGACGGAGGAAGGGGATTACCAGGTAAAACTGCGCAACCTGGTACGTTTCCTGAGTGATGGGGACAGGGCCAAGGTATCCTTGCGATTCCGCGGCCGTGAGATGGCCCACCAGGAGCTGGGGATGGAACTCCTCAAGCGGGTTGAAGCTGACCTGCTCGAGTACGGTTCGGTCGAACAGCATCCTAAGATGGAAGGACGCCAGCTTATTATGGTCATCGCCCCGAAAAAGAAGAAGTAATCAATAGGGCACGGCAGGCCTTCTGATTATGTTTATCAACTGAATGCGGAGTACCGAACATGCCAAAGATGAAAACTAAAAGTGGTGCTGCTAAGCGGTTTCTGAAAACTGCTAACGGTATCAAGCACAAGCACGCTTTCAAGAGCCACATCCTGACTAAAATGTCGACCAAGCGTAAGCGTCAACTGCGCGGTAGCAGCTTGCTGCATCCGTCTGACGTGGCAAAAGTCGAGCGCATGCTGCGCCTTCGTTAATTTTAGTCAAGAATAGAGGAAGTAACTCATGGCTCGTGTAAAGCGTGGCGTCATGGCGCGTAAGCGCCACAAGAAAATTCTGAAACTTGCTAAAGGCTACTACGGCGCGCGTTCACGCGTATTCCGTGTTGCCAAGCAAGCGGTTATCAAGGCTGGCCAATACGCCTACCGTGACCGTCGTCAGAAAAAACGTCAGTTCCGCGCTCTGTGGATCGCTCGTATCAACGCTGGTGCACGTGTTAACGGTCTGTCCTACAGCCGTTTCATCGCTGGCCTGAAAAAAGCGTCCATCGAGATCGACCGTAAGGTTCTGGCTGATCTGGCAGTGAACGAAAAAGCGGCGTTTGCTGCGATTGTCGAGAAAGCTAAAGCCACCTTGGCTTAAGTACCCCCGACAGTCACCCTGGGTCGCTTCCGCGGCCCACGGTGTTAAACGTCTTAAATAGGGGAAGAGCCTTCAAGCTCTTCCCCTATTTTGTATCTGGAGTCTGTACATGGAAAACCTGGATGCGCTGGTCTCTCAAGCACTAGAGGCTGTGCAAAGCGCAGAAGATATCAATGCCCTGGAGCAAATCCGGGTTCACTACCTTGGCAAAAAGGGTGAATTGACTCAGGTGATGAAGACCCTGGGGAATTTGCCGGCTGAAGAGCGTCCGCAAGTCGGTGCGCTGATCAACGTGGCCAAGGAGCGTGTTACAGAGGTTCTCAATGCGCGCAAGTCGTCGCTCGAGGAGGCTGATCTTGCGGCCAAGCTCGCCGCCGAATCCATTGACGTGACCCTGCCTGGCCGTGGCCAGACCTCGGGCGGCCTGCATCCGATTACCCGGACTCTGGAACGTATCGAGCAGTTCTTCACCCACATCGGCTACGGCATTGCCGAAGGCCCTGAGGTCGAAGACGACTATCACAACTTCGAGGCGCTCAACATCCCAGGCCACCACCCGGCCCGGTCGATGCATGACACCTTCTATTTCAACGCGAACATGCTGCTGCGCACCCATACCTCGCCGGTACAGGTCCGCACCATGGAATCGCAGAAGCCGCCGATCCGCATCGTCTGCCCAGGCCGTGTGTATCGCAGCGACTCCGATATCACCCACTCGCCGATGTTCCACCAGGTCGAAGGCCTGCTGGTTGATCGCGACATCAACTTCGCCGACCTCAAAGGCACCATCGAAGAATTCCTGCGGGTGTTCTTCGAGAAGGAGCTGGCGGTACGTTTCCGTCCTTCATTCTTCCCGTTCACCGAGCCATCCGCTGAAGTCGATATGGAATGCGTGATGTGCAGCGGTAAAGGCTGCCGCGTCTGCAAACAGACCGGCTGGCTGGAAGTGATGGGTTGCGGCATGGTTCACCCCAACGTGCTGCGCATGTCCGGGATCGACCCGGAAGAATTCTCGGGCTTTGCCTTCGGCATGGGCGTTGAGCGTCTGGCCATGCTGCGTTACGGCGTGAACGACTTGCGTCTGTTCTTCGACAACGACTTGCGGTTCCTCGCGCAATTTCGCTAGTCGTAACGGATCTTTAGGAGAGCAGGATGAAATTCAGTGAACAATGGCTGCGTGGCTGGGTAAGCCCGCAGGTAAGTCGCGACGAGCTGGTTGCTCGTCTGTCGATGGCCGGCCTTGAGGTCGATAGCGTTACGCCGGCCGCCGGTGTTTTCAGTGGCGTGGTAGTGGGCGAGGTGCTGAGCACCGAGCAACACCCGGACGCTGACAAGTTGCGTGTGTGCCAGGTCAGCAACGGCGCGGAAACCTTCCAGGTCGTGTGCGGAGCGCCAAACGTGCGCCCGGGCCTGAAAATCCCGTTCGCCATGATCGGTGCCGAGCTGCCAGGCGACTTCAAGATCAAGAAGGCCAAGCTGCGTGGCGTTGAGTCCAACGGCATGCTGTGCTCCCAGGCGGAACTGCAGGTCGGTGAAGGCAACGATGGCCTGATGGAACTGCCGGCCGATGCGCCAGTGGGCCAGGACATCCGTGTCTACCTGGAACTGGAAGACGCCAGCATCGAGGTCGACCTGACCCCGAACCGTGGCGACTGCCTGTCGCTGGCGGGCCTGGCGCGTGAAGTCGGCGCACTGTACGCCGCGAACGTGACCCGCCCGGTGGTTGCAGCGGTACCTGCCGTGCACGACGAAGTGCGTTTGATCGAAGTGCTGGCCCCCAACGCCTGCCCACGTTACCTGGGTCGCGTGATCCGTAACGTCGACCTGTCCAAGCCAACCCCGCTGTGGATGGTTGAGCGCCTGCGCCGTTCCGAAGTGCGCAGCATCGACGCTGCCGTCGACATCACCAACTACGTGATGCTGGAACTGGGCCAACCGCTGCACGCCTTCGATCTCGCCGAAATCAACGGCGGCATCCGCGTGCGCATGGCCGAGGAAGGCGAGAAGCTGGTACTGCTCGACGGCCAGGAAGTCAGCCTGCGTGCCGACACCCTGGTGATCGCTGACCATTCCCGCGCCCTGGCGATTGCCGGCGTGATGGGGGGTGAGCACAGCGGCGTGTCCGCAACCACTCGCGACATCTTTCTCGAAAGCGCTTTCTTCGATCAGATCGCCATCGCTGGCAAGGCCCGTTCCTACGGCCTGCACACCGACGCCTCGCACCGCTACGAGCGTGGCGTGGACTGGCAGCTGGCCCGTGAAGCCATGGAGCGCGCCACTGGCCTGCTGCTGGAAATTACTGGCGGCGAAGCCGGCCCGATCATCGAAACCGTCAGCGAACAGCACCTGCCGTCGGTTGCACCGATCATCCTGCGCGCCAAGGCCGTTGAGCAAATGCTCGGCCTGGTGATCGAGCCGGTTGAAATCGAGCGCCTGCTGTCGGCACTCGGCCTCGGCATCTCGGCCGGTGAAGCAGGGCAGTGGCACGTAGAAGTGCCAAGCCATCGCTTCGATATCAGCCTGGAAGTCGACCTGATCGAAGAACTGGCCCGCCTGTACGGCTACAACCGCCTGCCGGTTCGTTACCCGCAAGCGCGCCTGGCGCCGCAGCCGAAAGCCGAAGCCCGTGCACACCTGCCGGAACTGCGTCGCCTGCTGGTTGCCCGTGGTTATCAGGAAGCGGTGACCTACAGCTTCATCGATCCAAAGCAATTCGAACTGTTCAACCCGGGTGTCGAGCCGCTGTTGCTGGCTAACCCGATCTCCAACGACATGGCCGCCATGCGCTCGTCGCTGTGGCCGGGTCTGGTTAAGGCGCTGTCCCACAACCTGAACCGTCAGCAAGACCGCGTGCGCATGTTCGAAAGCGGCCTGCGTTTCGTCGGTCAGCTGGATGGCCTGAAGCAAGAGCCGATGCTGGCTGGTGTGGTTTGCGGCAGCCGTCTGCCGGAAGGCTGGGCACAAGGTCGCGACACTGTCGACTTCTTCGACGTCAAGGCCGATGTGGAAGCGGTGCTGGGCTTTGCCGGTGCGCTGGATGCCTTCACTTTCACCCCTGGCAAACACCCGGCGTTGCACCCGGGCCAGACCGCCCGTATCGAACGTGAAGGTCGCCTGGTGGGCTTCGTTGGCGCGATTCACCCGGAACTGTCGAAAACCTTGGGGCTGGACCGTCCAGTCTTCGTTTTTGAGCTAGTCTTGGCTGAAGTGGCCTTGGGCAAAATGCCTAAATTCAGCGAGTTGTCGCGTTTCCCTGAAGTACGACGTGATCTGGCGCTGATTGCCGATCAAGGTGTTGCGGCCAGTGCTGTTCTGGACGTAATCCGTGAAAATGCAGGGGAATGGCTGACAGACCTCAGGCTATTTGACGTCTATCAGGGTAAAGGCATTGATCCGCATAGAAAAAGCCTTGCAGTTGGCTTGACCTGGCAGCATCCATCGCGCACTCTTAATGACGATGAGGTGAATACGACGACGCAAAATATCCTCACCTCGCTCGAACAAAGGTTGAACGCCACGTTAAGGAAGTGACGTATGGGGGCTTTGACGAAAGCTGAGATGGCGGAACGTCTGTATGAAGAGCTGGGCCTGAACAAGCGCGAGGCCAAGGAATTGGTCGAGCTGTTCTTTGAAGAAATCAGGCACGCACTTGAAGACAACGAACAGGTCAAATTGTCCGGTTTCGGCAATTTTGACCTGCGGGACAAACGCCAGCGGCCTGGCCGCAATCCAAAAACGGGAGAAGAAATCCCGATCACGGCTCGCCGTGTGGTCACCTTTCGTCCAGGGCAGAAGTTGAAGGCCCGAGTTGAGGCTTATGCTGGAACCAAGTCATAACGACGAACTGCCCGTCATCCCAGGCAAACGCTACTTCACCATTGGTGAAGTCAGCGAGCTCTGTGCGGTAAAGCCGCACGTGCTGCGCTATTGGGAGCAGGAGTTTCCTCAACTCAACCCCGTCAAACGCACCGGGAACCGTCGGTATTATCAGCGCCAGGATGTGCTGATGATCCGACAGATCCGTGCGTTGCTGTACGACCAGGGGTTCACCATCAGCGGCGCGCGCCAGCGTATGTCCGGTGATGAAGCCAAAGACGACACCACCCAATACAAGCAAATGATCCGCCAGATGATCTCCGAACTGGAAGATGTGCTGGTGGTTTTGAAGAAGTAATTCCGGCTTTTAAAATACTTCCACATTTCAAAAGCTTGCGGTATATTCCTGATCGCTTCGTTGCGAAGCGAACCCAGTAACACGCCTAGTCGGGGCGTAGCGCAGTCCGGTAGCGCACTAGCATGGGGTGCTAGGGGTCGAGTGTTCGAATCACTCCGTCCCGACCAAATAACTCCAGAAAATCCAGTCACTTAGCAGTGACTGGATTTTTTTATGCCTGACCGATTTATCATGGTTAGCAATTTTGCCCCACTTTTTGCCCCACCGATTTTCATCTGTCCGCCGCTCAAGAATATAACGTCTTCAGAATCTCGGACGCCGTGAAATCAAACCTAGAGCGAAATGCAGTCGCTCGATGCAGAACGGCAACGAGCCGCCAGCACGTTTTAAGGGAGGCAATTCCGACGGTTCGAATCCGTACGCTTCCGCCACTAATTCTCATTAAAGCCCTGATTTTTCGTGGTTTTTTTGTATGAGTGTATTTGGTCCCTTATCTGGTCCCGCATTTTTAGTTTGGCATCCTCGGGCGTCTTTGCATTGTGGTGGGAGTGTTGGATTCATGAAGGCCCGCTGACTTATGTCAGGAAGGGGCGTTCAGGTTTCACTCACGCCAGTTACGGCCTTCAGCTACAAGCCAAATTCCGGCGCCACTTCTACTCCCAGGTACGCTGCTCAAGCTTGAGCCTCGGGCAAAGCTCCATGCGAGGGCGATCGCACGGTAAACGATTTTCTCGTCAAAGTGTGCGTAGACACTTGCAAGTGCGACGCTGTGCCACATCCTTTCACATTGCCAGGCGACGGGCACCAGGCACCGGGTTCAGGATAGTGAAGGGCTTCATTTTACTGGCTTTGAGGCAGACCGATGACGCACTTAGGTCGGCCCTTCGTTGGTCAAAAATGCTTGGGTCGTCCGCGAAAAAGGGGTGGCTCCTCAGGATAGCCTCGATGCAGCCTGAGCTAACCCGCGCTTGCGATGAGGGAATGCTTGAGGAAATCGGCGAAGATCCCGCTATCTCCAAGCTGGCACCGGAACTGCTCGACGGGGCGGTACAGCCATGCGGTGTGGGATTCTTTGTTTGGTCGACCGTCCTGGCCTACAACGCAGAGAAGCTTAAAACTGCCCCACAAGGGTGGGCCGATTTTTGGGATGTTGAAAAGATTCCAGGGAAGCGTGGTCTGCGTAAGGGGGCGAAATACACCTTGGAATTCGCTTTGATGGCTGATGGGGTGGAGCCCAAGGACGTGTACTCGGTTCTGGAGAGTAAAGCAGGGCAAGATCGAGCGTTTGCCAAGCTGGATAAGCTGAAACCCTACATTCAGTGGTGGGAGGCGGGCGCTCAGCCACCTCAATATCTCGCCTCTGGCGATGTCGTCATGAGCTCTGCCTACAATGGCCGCATCGCAGCGGTGCAGAAGGAAAGCAATCTTCGCATTGTGTGGAATGGCGGGATCTACGACATGGACGCATTTACTATTCCTAAAGGTGCCAAAAACCGTGAAGAGGGCCTGCGCTTCATCCAGTCGGTTCTTCAACCTGAGGCTCAGAAGGCCTATGCCCATCAGATCGCCTACGGCCCAGTAAACCGTGCAGCTGTGCCGATGGTGGATGCGATTCGTCGAAGCAATATGCCTACGGATGAAGCGAACTTGGCGCGCCAGGTAGCCATCAGCGCTTCTTTTTGGGCGGATCATGGAGATCAGCTGGAGCAGCGTTTTAACTCTTGGGCTGCAAAGCAGTAAACTGTCCAGCAGCAGGGCGGCTGCTTTCAGTCGCCCATCTAGCATCTAGTTGAGTGGCAGTGACGTTTTCCCTCTACGGCGGGTACTTAGATACAGCCTGCAAAAGAGTCTGTCACAGACGTATGAATCCATCCCTGGATACGGCTTCAGCGGAAAATATATCTCGCTAAGCTCGGCAGGAGAACATTTGTACTACTAGCGGTGAAGAGCGTTATGAAAGACACAAGCTAGGCTGCCGATGATCGCTTTCCTTTTTTCTCGCGAGAGGAGCTCGAGCAGCAATGCCTGTTGCTTGAGAACGAGCTGGCGTGATGGGCGAGGAGTTGACGGCCTCTCGCGAAAAGATCGCCACCTTGGTTCTGATGTGGACGGGCGCTAAAGCGGAGCTGCAGCAGTGGAATCAGAATTGACTCAGGCGACGTACGAGCTTCAAGTAAATAACGTGGCTCACTGAGCATCCAGCACCTTCAACTATCCTGTTTTAACTGCTGCTTCAGCTTGGCTATGAGGCGCGGCCTGCGGCTTCGATTAGATCGCGGTGATTAGCAACAGCGCCACAGCCTCTGCAGGTGATCAAAGACTTGCGGTCTAATGCGTTGAACAAGATGCTTCCCATCTCATTTCAAGCTGCGCAGGGTGAGGATCATGGTTCCGACTCGTTGGAATTTCCGCAGGTGGTGCCCTCGCTCCTGCGGCGGCGTTCAATTGAGTCATGATTGGCCCTGAGCGTTCAGTTTGAAAAAAACAAAGCAGGAAGCGTGATGGTCGGCAATGGGATTTAGCCTTGTTGTGAGATAAGCTCGAACTTCAGATCCTTCAAGGAAGACTATGAAAAAATTCATTGCTGTCATTGGGATGTGCTTGATGCTGGGTGCTTGCGCCACCTCCTATGACACCGCAGATCGTGACTTTCCTTCGGCGAGCGTGGCGAGCATCACCAAGAACAAGACAACAACTTCCGAGCTGAAAGCGCTTTTCGGTAAGCCTTACACGAAGAGTGCCGTAAGTGAGACCGACGAGAAGTGGATCTATACCTTCACGAATGGTTCTGCCATGCTCAGAGTTTCGTGGTAACAATGAAGGTCACCACCACCGGCACGCAGAAGACGCTCGATGTCTTGATCCGCTATGATGTAGTCATCAACTACACATTCAGCGAAGGCCCTGCTCCTTGCAGTAGTACAGCCACTTATTGATGGGGGCACCTGATTGGACAGAACGCATGCCTATGTTGATGAGTCAGGTAACTCTGACCTATTCTACCGATCTTTACGTGTCATCGAAAGTGTATAGTCAGAAGGATATAAAAACTCCGTTGGGGACGTGATTTTTCACACGCTTATGTTTGGATACACGAACCCCTCTCACACGTTCTTCACATTTCAGGCTCCGTTTGATATGGCTCTTCCTACAGGCTCCTAGGATAGAGATTGCATAGCCAATACTGGACAAAATCATTTAGGTTTCCTTCCGAACTGGCAGGTAACTTGGTTCTACACTCAAAAAAATCGAGATATCGACCTAACTAACTGCCGAAATTTACACCAAATAAAAAACTGACTATCAATCAGGTACAGTTTTGAGCGGTGAGTTTCTGCTGGGATATTCTCTGAGCGACAAGTAGCAGCTGGGTGTACAAGGCTTTTACTCCAAGTAAGTCTCGGATGATAAGCTTGATGGCGATAAGTATCTTGATGGTTTTCGAGGTGAGAGCGCAGCCATTTACCCACATATTCGTTATAGTATTTCGCCAGCGGTCGCTGTGATCGCGAAGTATCAGCATGAGTTCGCGGTCGAAAATCGCTCAAAAGGTGATAGGTTTTGATTACAGTTTGCATTCCCTTTTTGAACGCAGTTTAAAACTGTCACTGCATCCTCCGATGCTAACCGGCGCTCACAAGGTCAGCCCCGCTTTTCATTCTAAACCACCTGATGTTCCTCCATTTTCGAGATACACTGCAGGGGTGGAGCGTTAAGCGACCTCGAGCCGTCTCGCCATCGTCCGTACTGTATGGTTCGGCCTCCCACCTGACCTCCTCAAAATTATAATTTTGGTCAATCAAATGTCTAAGTCTAGAACCGACAAATCTGAGCGTAAAGCCCCCATCCGCACAAGACTCATGGATGCCGCATTGAGTCTGATTGAAAATGATATTGATTGTAAATTGACTATCGATGAGACAGTGAAGGTAGCGGGTGTATCAAGAGGCAGTTTCTACACTTATTTTGAAAGTGTTGAAGAACTACTTCATGAGCTTAGCCATGAACTGAGCGATGAAATGGTGCAAGATATATTACCAATGTATGGTGTTCTCTTGGAACCTTGGCAACGAATTTCAGTGGGATACAGGTTGTTTATGGTGCGTGCCTTCATGGATCCGGCGTGGGCGACCTTTGTAACGCGTCATGAAGCGTGGGGGCGAAACACATTAGTTTCAAATTATGTCTCCAGGGACATACAGGAAGGTGTATCGAAAGGTATCTTCAACGTCATGTCAATCCCAGCTGGTACCGATTTTTTAATGGGGGCTTCAGCCAGGGCAGTTGATTGTATTAGACGAGGCGTTCAGCTTCCTGGCCTATATATGGAGACTCAGGTTCAGATGATCATCGGCAGTATGGGCTGCCCGCGGGAAGTATGTGAATTAGCTTCTGAATTTTCTTTGACTTACCTTAAGTTGTGGGCCAAGGGAGATCTTGTTGGCAAGCCTTCAAAGCCGAATTGGGCGAAAAATATACATTCCTCCCTAGGAAAAGCTTTTCTTAGGTTCGGAGATTCATCTGACTGCTGAGCGGCGTAAGCACGTGCTCATGGATTTGGTCAATGGAAATGATCGAGTGCATGGATGCTCTGGTTGCCTAGAGCTCTGAGGTTTGCGGATAGCTTTTGACAAAATGTCAATTTTTGCGAATTTTAGCTCTATAAAACATGCAGTTAGCTAAAGATCTGCTGATTTGCAGTCGAATGATTGCCTCTTTATCTTGGGTTTCTAAGACGGATCGCTAGATCGGCCCGGCTGACGAAGAGCTTGCTTACGGTTGGAGACATTCGAAGCAACGCCCCATAAAGTCCAAGAATAATAAAGAGAGAACTACCATGCTCAGCAATGCAACTAAACTTCGTGAAATTTCCCCAGCTGAAGCTGGTTCCCTGCCCCTCCTCAAGGAGCGCCTTGTTGCACTCCAAAGCACCTTGTCAAAAAATGCCGTTGAGTCTGAACAAAATCGCCGAGCGCATGAAGAAAACATCCAAGCAATCGCCGAAGCCGGCGCCTTCAAGCTGATGGTACCGAAGCGTTTCGGCGGGATGGAGTCGACCATTCGTGCTCACCTGGAAGTTACAGGCATCCTCGCAGAGGGTTGTGGTGGCACTGCATGGGTGACAGCGCTGACAAACGTGTGTGCTTGGCTGTCCGGGCTGTACTGTGAGCAGGCACAGAATGATGTGTTTGGCCAGAACCCTGAGGCCCGCGTAGCAGGTGTTTTTGCGCCGTCCTCCACTACACTGCGCGTTTCTGGCGGGCTGCGTGTCAGCGGTAAATGGTACTCCTCGTCTGGCATTCTCCATGCTCACTGGGCAATGGTCGGTGTGCTTGAGCTGAACGAGCAGAAACAGGTCGTCGGTCACTATATGGCCCTCATCCCCAAGGACGATTTCTCAATTGACGATACCTGGTTCACCTCCGGAATGAGGGCTTCAGGGAGCAACTGCATCGTCGCTTCGGACGTGTTCGTTCCTGATCACCGACTTCTGAACATGCGTGCAGCCCTCTCCAGCGACTATGCAACCGAATTTTCCTCCGAAACTGCCTATCAGAAACCTCTGATGCCTATCGCCGCCCTTATCTTGGTGGGTGCGCAATTAGGGTTAGGTCGTGCCGCTTTGAAACACGTGCTTGGCAAAGCCCATCAACGCGGGATCGCCTATACAAACTATGGCCGCCAATCGGACTCGGTCATTTTCCAGGCCCAAGTAGCTGATGCTGCCATTAAGCTCCACACCGCTGAGTTGCTTGCCCTGAGTGCTGCCGATGAGATCGACGCCTGTGGCGCAGATCTGCGAAAAATGGAGTACGTCGACCGGGCGCGTATCCGGGCCATCACAGGCGAGGTAGCCAAGACCGTGACGGACGCTATCGACATCCTAGTTTCCGCCCACGGCGCCGGCACCTTCGCCGAATCGAATCCTCTTCAGCGCTATTGGCGCGATGCCAACGCCGCAGCACGGCACGCTATTGTCCTGCCCGCCGTAGGCAAAGAAGTGTTTGGCGAGGCTCTGCTGGGTCTTGAAAGCAAGGTCACCAATCTTGTCTGAGGAGGGCGACGTCATGCATTTGGCAAAAGTGGATGTATCAAAAGCAGCTCCGGCGACTATCGACGGCATGCTCATGCGCAAAGCGATGGGCACGTTCGCGACCGGTGTAACCGTAGTGACGTTTTTCGCAGAAGGTGAACCAGCTGGTATGACCGCCAATGCGTTCATGTCAGTGTCGCTTGATCCGGCGCTGGTAGTAGTCTCAGTACGCAAGCAGTCACGCTTCAACGAGTGGGTGAAGAAAGGGGTTAGCTACGGTGTAAACATCCTGGTCGAAGACCAGCTGCACCTGAGCTCCCACTTTGGTGGCAAGCAGAACCCTGAACTCGTGCTCCCGTTTGATGTTGACCGTGAAGTGCCACTGCTCACCGGCAGTATGACGCACGTGATTGCCCGAACCAGGGACGTCCATGATGCAGGTGATCACTTCCTGTATGTGGGTGAGGTTCAGTACCTCCACACCAACCCGGATAAGCAGCCCTTGCTGTTCTTTAGCGGCGCCTATGGAAAGCTACATGCTCCCAAGTTGGACTGATCCTTTCAATAAGTCGAAACACTGAGGCACCAAGCCGACTTGTGTCGGCTTGGTTGGGCCTTGTTCGGCTCACTGACCTTGAACTGCCGCGCGAGATGGTTGGGCGAGGCCACTGTCGGTTTTTCACCGTACAAGTTACAAATATTGGCTTAGTGTCGCTGCTGAATCGAAACTACTGCGGTAAAGGACTGGTGTGGCTCGATAGCCGGCTGAGATTGCAAACCAGTCCACCCAACCAGGGCGTGCTTGATGAAACTCACTGATCAACTGGCTGACCCGGGTAACTTTCATGCCGAGCAGCTCACGCAGTCGAGCATTGCCAAGGCGTCCACCCCAAAAGCAAGAAGGTGTTGAGTAGCTCAGTGCGAGCGCGGGGTTCTTTGATCGTCGTTGATCGCCCCTCACAAGCGCATTCGGATCATGGCAGTGCTTACAAAAAATGTAGCTTGCACAAAGTGAAACGCAAGAAGCTCAAGGCGTCGGAGTCTGGAGCGAAAGAAAGGGGTTATTTGGACGAGGCGGCAGACCAAGGAGATTCACGTCACGCAGGAGGTAGCCGTTGAGGGATGTGGTTTTCCGCGGGCCTCGTACAGTGCAAGTCCAAATGTTCTGGCTATTGGGCTTTCTCAGATGAGCATCCAGCTTTTCAAATTGACGTTGGATTCGTCGCCAGGCGTCGCTTTGAGGGGCTGCTTCGGCTGACTCGGGGTGTTCGGCGACGTAATGTTGGAAAATTCCAGGGGTGACCAGGAAAAAAGTGCCGTTTACGATATGGACCTTGGCCTTGCTGTCGTTGACCACCAAGCGATGATTGAGAACTTCTTGGCGTAGCCATTCGATGAAGGCCACCCCCTGGGTATCCTTGGATGGCGCAGTGGTGGATTGCAGGCTTCCCGCGCTTGGTCCAGTGTCGACCTCGCTCGGTTCTTGCAACATGTCCATCAAATCGTTGAGGTAGTCAAAATCCTGGTTCGGGTGCTCGGGTTCGGGCTGTTCTTCTTCCGGCCTTGGTTGCAGTCGATCCAAAGCCGACTCGCAGGTTTCACCGGCCGGCAGAGGATGTTCCACCATCGGCTCAACCGTTCCGTTAAAGCAGGCTGGCCGGGGTTCATCTGCCCAAATCATGCTAGGTTGCAGGCGGAGAAAGGTAAAGCGATGTTGCCAGTCATCTTCTGTTACGTTGGCACTCCATACCGCTTTGCCCTCCGGTGTCGTGTCCACTAATCCGTGTGATTGCAGTTCATCGAACAAGGCGATATTGGAGGAGGGGATACCATCCACCGATTGAGCCAGCAGGTAGGCACGCAGTTTGTCGGTTGCGGTTTTGCTGACCAACCACAGGTGTTCCTCGGTGAGCCAGCCGGCCGCGCCGGGCTGGTTGAGCTTGAATTCGTTTTTGAGCAGGTGGCGCAGCCCCGTCAACAGGTGATGCTGCAGCGAGTGCTTGGGTGCTTGCAGTGCCTTCATCGGGTTGGCGCCGATGTTTTGCGCCGTGGACACCCGGTCTGCTTGCAACACCAACTCTCCGAGGGTGCCGGCATGCTCGTAGTGGTCGGCCAGCAAGTTGAGCAGATGTCCCCACAAGGTCGGGTAGCTGCTGAGCCAATCGAGTAGGGCGGGCGTCAGGATCTGCGTATACAGCAGCCCAGCGGCGGCACCGTGTAGTTTGTAGTCCCGGTCGGTATTGTAACGGAAGCGATAAGGCTGCTTCAGGGGGCCGTGCCACGGGTGCCAGCGTTCACCATTCTGATATTCCACCTGGAGATCGACGGCAATTTTTCCCACATCATGGAGCAGGGCGCCGTAGGCAATGGCGGCGCTCCAGGCATCAGCCTGCGCGGCCTGGTCTTCCGGTGCGGCACCACTGGGAAGCAGGTAGGACTGGCGCAGCTTCAGGCTGCACGCTACCAGCTCCAAGCCATGGTCGAGCATGCCGCCTGGATAGGCATGGTGATGGCTCTCACTGGCCGGTAGTTGCTGTACATAGGTGGCGTAGCGACGAATCGGTTCGAGGTAGAGTTGTTCGAACTGTAGCGGGGAGAGAGCCGTGTATTGCCAGATGCGCTCGAGCAGCCTTTTTCGGTGGCTGGCAGCGAGCAGTGATTCCGCCGACAGTGGTTGATGAAAACCCACGGCGGCGGGGATGGTCTCTTCGGGAAGGCCTTTTTGCGGTTTGAACCACCAGCGTTTCATCACAGTACCTGCCTTGCGTTCAAAAGATCCTTTTGCCTTTTCGGGTAAGCCTCTTACCCTTGTGCCCCCTTCCATTGACACCTTTACCCTTTACCGCCTTGGCCTTTTTCGTGAGTGCGCTATTCCGAAGTCTGGCGCATCGGGTTAGCCGGCCGATCGGCATAGCCGATCCTTTCGAGTGGGGGTAGACTGCCCGGCATCGTTTTTCTGAGCTGGGGCGCTGATGACGCTGAGTGATGCTGTACTGATCGTGCTGCTGGCGGACCGAATTCATGGCACAGATGCTGCCATTCGGTCTGCCGCCAAGCGCTGTGCGCAAAAGGGCCGCGCGGCCAGCGCCACATCTTGTTCAAGATCTGCAGCAGCTCGGCGCCTCGCGAAGTGGTGGCGCATCTCTGTCAGAACTTGGCAGACTGATCTGTCACAGAGTTTTGCAATTAATTAGCATGAAATGACTCTTAGATTGGGAATTAATACTCGGATATTGAGTGTGTCTCAGTTAGTATTCATTCACGTGTCTCATCCCTAAGAAAAATTTCTCATGTCCAAACTTGCCGAATTCAAAGCACTGGAAGCGCAACTGGCCGCGCAACTTCAACAGCTGGATGCGATGAAAAACGATTCCGGCCTGAAGCAGGAAATCGAGTTTGAACAGAAGCTGAAAGCCTTGCTGGAAGAATACGGCATGAGCCTGCGCCAGGTGATCACTATCCTGGATCCGTCCAAGGGCGTGAGCGTGAGTGCCGCAAGCGTGTCGAGCGGCGCTCAGCGCAAGCCGCGCGAAGTCAAGCGCTACAAGAACCCGCACAGCGGCGAGGTCGTGGAAACCAAGGGTGGCAATCACAAGATCCTTAAGCAGTGGAAGCAGGAACACGGCTCGGATGCCGTCGAGAGCTGGCTGGAGTAATCGACCCCGTATTAGCGGTCGATACCGGCCCTGTAGGAAAAACAAAGGCCCCAAATCGGGGCCTTTTTGCTGGTTGAGGGAAATCACGCCGTGAGTCGCTCCGGCGCTTCTGTGCTGCGATCGGCCTGTAGGGCTAGCAGGAACTCCGAGGCCTCACGGGCCAGGCCACTGGCGCGGAAAATCGCACGCTTGTCTTCCTTGAGGATCTTCAGCCAGGAGGCCAGGTATTCCTCGTGGCGCAACTCTCCCTGTGTGGCGGTCAGCGCGCAGAGAAACGCTGCACCCATTTCCGCGACCAGTTCCTCGAAGGCATAGGCTGCGGAGCCGAACCCGTGCCCGCCGGTGATGCCATCGCGGTTCAGGCGCGATCGATGACCCGACCAGTGAGTCAGCTCATGCAGGGCCGTCGCGTAGTAGCTGCCGACGTCCTCAAATTGAGCCTTGGTGGGCAGCTGGATGCGATCGCGCAGCGGCTGATAGAACGCGCTGTCGCCATAGCAATGCTCGATCTGCGCGCCGCTGGCTAGCAGCAACTGCTCGGCCGGGGCATGGTCGATAAATGCGAGCGGCTCGGTGTGCTCAGTGGGTCCAGGCTCCTCGTCAGGCATGCCTTCGGTCTGCTCGATGTTGAACAGGCAGTGCGTGCGCAAAAGGGCGAACTGCACCATCTTGATATTGCCCTGTTCATCGCGAACGACTTGGCCGTCCTCGTCGTGCGCCTCCTTGCTCATCGGTTTGTACAGCACCGCGAGGGTGGATTGCTCGCCCTTGCGTACATGGCCACCAGCTTTGCGTGACTGGTTGAAGGTCAGCCAGCGATCCTGGGTGAAACCTCGCAGGCGCGCCTCGGCCCACAGCAGTGGAATGTTGATGCCGGCGTAGGGGCGTCTGGTGATGGCGTTGATTGGAAAAGGGGAGTCAGCATTTGAACCGGTGGTGGTCCAGGGTTTGATCCAGGGGATCACGCCTTGGCTCAAGGCGCTGACGATCTTGTTGGTGACATCCAGATAGACATCTGACATGGCGTTCTCCGGGCGTGTAGGGGGAACGCTGCCCAGCCGGGAAGGGTTCCCGGTGGGGTAGTCAGGCAGTAGCGGTGCTGCGGGGTTAGAGGGCGGCGACATCTACTACGATCTCTCCGGGTAGCCGGATAAGCAGAAAAGCCGGGCCCCTGTGTGGCGTGATGCGAGCCAGCTGAAGCTGCGGCAGGTGAGCAGATACTGAAGTGCCGTCGTGGCGCAAGCGGTCGAGTTGCAGCTCGATGGGACAGTGTGAAGCACGCGGTGCCGAAGTCAGCACGCTGTTGAGCAGGTCTGCCAAGCGCAGGCCTGACTGTCCAATCGGTTCCTCGCCTGTGGCAGGTTCAATGAACTGCTGCCAAACGCCTGGGCTCAGCACCACCGCATCGGAAAAGCGCTTCACCCTGGACATTGGGACCTCCGCGTAGCTGATCCCGCGACGCCTCATTTGAGGTTTGCGCATGGATCTGCTCAATCCGAGCAAGGCATTGAGCAGGGGACGTCCATGTATTAAACCGCGCTTGGCCGTGAGGTCAATCTCCGATCCCTACCTCCAATGGAGGTCTCTATCCAGGGTGTTCCAGGGGAGACTTTCGGCCTTGGATTCCTGACAAACGGCGCTCTTCAATTGACTGAAACATGATGCGAGAGGCGTCCAGAGAGGCACGGTTAAGGTGCCGCTCTGGATGCGCGTGGAGCTCGCTTGTGCGTTCAAGATTTGCCAGCGGGGTCAACCTCGGCGGCCAGGTACAGGTGGGTGGGGGTGGCCTCCACCACTAGCGATCCCCCAGTACCGCGAAGGCTGGCGAGGACAGGATCATCGATGTCGAAGTACTCGGCAAAATCATCGCCGCCGAATTCATCGCGGGCGCGATTCCACCAGGTGTCGAAGTCGTCGACGTTGGGGTTGCAGCCGGTGGCATAGGCCACGCGTTTGCGGCCACCGCCATCCGGTTTGCTTTCGCCGATTTCGGACATGAGGTAAACACCGTGGTCCTTCACCAATATCAGTCTGCAACCATTGATACCGGCCTCGGCCAACACAGCGTGAAGTTCAGTGCCTGTGAAACGCAGCATGATGAGATCCTCCAGAGGGTGCGGAGGAACGCCATCCCGTGTGGGAGAGTTCCCAGCACTGGAATGGATGTGAGTAGGGTGCGACGACGACGCAGGTTCAGTGAACCCGGGGGATTAGAAAGCGTTCATCACCAGGGAACGGTGACCATGCGAGCTGCCGAACGCGAATCGCATTTCGGGGTAACCATCACATGTGTGACGTAGCCTTAAAGGTTATGGCTACCTGGGGTGCTGGAAAACCAGCGATTGCACTTACTCAATACCAAGCAGGATGGCTGCGGTCAACGGCAGGAACCGTGCACAATCAGGCTGCGAGTCCACAACGTTCCAAGGCGATGTTTCAGCCTGCTGCTGAACGATGAGCGGTGCTGTTCGTAGTTCGGAAAGGAGTAGACTTTAATCTTGGATCCAACGGGCTGTTCGCCTGTGGAGGTGCAAGATGACAAGTCAAATCCGTCCTTCATTTTCGGGCCGCCTGGGTTCTAGCCTGGGCAGAGCTTGGCGAAATTTGGTCTCCAAGCTATCTGACTCTCGTCGTCTGGCTCAAAGTCCACGTAGACAATTCTTTGTGATTGCAGCTAGCAAATTGCTCTGTTTGTTTGGTCTTGCTGCTGTAGCTCTTGGTTTTGCTTTGCTGATTATCACCAACCTGGCAGTTGCGCTGCTTCGTAGCTGGTGGGAGAACGGCGAACCTGTGGCGAGTCGAGACGAATCAGTTCCAGACTCTCTGGGGGCTGACCTCTATATTGGCGATTACGATAGCAATGGCCATTACATAGGTGACTTTAAGTCACCTGATTGATTTCTTGCCGGCACTCGTCAATTGCGCTGTGCCTTTGCTTGCGGCGTCGGTCGCATTTTTGCCTCCACTTGCCAACATGCTCTGGATCCCGTTACCCACGGCATAGCCTGCCCAGCTCATAGTGCCCACGAACAAAGCCGGCAAGACAATGAACATCGCGCCCATGACGTATTCGATCACCTGAGCCGTAACTGTCCCATCCATGAATCCTGCTGTCGGCAACGACAACAGCGCCTGATCTGTGGCGGATACCTGGTTGTACAGCGTTTCGAGCATGCTCGAGTCGATCCAGCGCGCGAGTTCCCACCAGAACGTCAGCATGTGCAGGGTGAACAGCGCGAATGTGATCGTCATGAGCGCCTTGAGCTGGTAGGTGCTGATCAGCAGCACCAGCGGCAGGCTGATGATCGTGCCCATGATCAGAAAGGCCTGGACCATCGGCAACGCCGCGCGCAGCGCATTCATCGCCGGGAAGTTACTGAACGAGCCCAGTGCGAGGCCGGTGTTGGTGGCCAGGTTGTTAAGCCCTTGCGTCAGCGAACCACCCCGCGCGCTACTGCCGTAGTCCTGGAATACCTGCCCAGGCGCCATGCTCAATGACTGCTGCCGTGGGCTCACCAGCTCGCGCAAGGTGGCGTCTTCGACCTCCGTAGAGGTGCGCCCCGTCAGCCAGCCCCGTAGCTGCGATAGCAGTGATGGATCAACCTCGGCCACCAAGCGATCGCGCAGTCCGATCGTGCCATCGCTCCACCACTGCTTGCAGGTGGGGTAGCCGGCGCCGTTGTCGAGCTGGGGTAGGGAGGTGTCCCGAGTTTCGTCGTACGGCCAATCGACTCTAGGCATTCGCGAGCGATCAGTATCGTAATAACCCGGAGTATTGAGTAGGTAGGTCGAGCCAATCCAGGACGCGTCGTAGCTCTGCGACTCGTCCAGATCGGGGCGATTGCTGAACAGCCGCGAGCGCGAAAAACCGTAGCAGTCCCGGGTGAAGTCGGCGACTTCCTGTAGCAGCACTTGATCGTTGATCCGCGAACTGTCGATCTCCATGCGCATCGCCCGGATGTCGGGCGTGCATGGAATTGCTGCGGTGGCAGCGGCGGTGATGCCTTTGCTCATGGCATGCACGAGGAACCACCATACTGGCACGTTCGCTGACTTCTCGCCGATGGTATTGAAGGTCGTACCCCAGGCCGTGTCGGCGGGCCTAGCCATGGACACGCCACAGCGCTGGCTCGCGGCATCGTCAAAAGTCACGGAGGACAGGTTCAGCGGAAAGAATGGCATGCACCCAAACAGAATGACCACGTAGCTCATCCACAGCCGGTTCTCGACGCGAGGGATCGACAGCAGGCCCTTGTTGCCTTCGTCAGCACCCTGTTGGCGGGCCGATAGCCACTCCTGCAGGATGATCGCACCGAAAGGGGCGGCGAACAGCCCGGTGTCCGCCAGCGTGTTCCAGATGCCGTTGTTGATGATCCAGGCCAGCAGCGACAGGTAGTACTCAAGGTAGCTGTTGGTGCTCATGTTCATGGCTGCACCTCACACGCGAGCCAGTTCGACCAGGATGATCGAGCTGAAGCCAATCAATCCCAGGCGCTTTAGCCGTTGCTGGTCCACAGACGCAGGCCGCATGCGTAATGCAGCGGCCCAACCGGTGAAGATCAGGATGTACAGCAGGACGCGCCACCACGTGAAGTAGGCGACAGTTGCCCGCGCTGGTTCGAGCCAATCCAGGTGGTTGGCGGGCAGTTGCAGAGCCATCCAGGCAATCAGCAACATGGCCAGCATGGCGCCGAGGATCAGCAGCACGTGGGCGATCATCGACCTCACAGAAATCGGCATCATGGCGTGCTCCCTCCCTGTTCAGCCCGACGCAGTCGATCCGGTAGTGGGTCGCGCTGATCAATGCTGCGTGAGGCGTCGGCGCCTCCGGCGTGGCGATCGAGGACCAGGCTGGCGGTATTTGTGGCCAGCGACTGGCGTACCTGCAGCTCGGTTTGCAGCAGGCGGATCTCCCGTTCCAAGGTTTCGACGTTGCTGTTGAGGGCGGTGGTGGCGGGCTGGGCCGATGCCACGTTCGGTTCGTGGCTGCCGGCGAACAGCGTGCGCTGTAGCAGCATCGCCTTGTAGATCACGCTGGACAGCGCGGTCTCACTGGCCAGGCGCCGGGCCAGCAAGTTTTGGTCGGGGTCATCGCGCAGCCCCTCGATGACGCCGCGGGAGACCTGTAACAAGGGGCTGGAGACCTTGCTGAGGTTCTCTGGGGTAGGCTGGTCGGCGCCCGAGACCATGCGCTGCAGGCCTTCCAGGTGTTCCGTGTAGGTTTCCTGTATCAGCGGCGACAGGCCCGTACCGGCGGTGACGCGCAGCGTCTCGCAGTCATCGCACGTTTCCACCTCGGTTTCACCGAGCACTCGTGTGGCCCAGCCCGAGGCTTCCTCGGGACTCGACCAGGCTTGGCAGATAGCGCCATTCTGGCAAGCCGAACCGAGGGCGGAGGTGTCCTCGACGGCCCGGTTGTGCAGCAGGTTGTAGCCGGCCTTGACCACGTCCGAGGTCACCCGGATGGGCTGCTGGCCGTTGCCGCCGGCTTTCTCCCCGCCGACCCAGCTAACGCCGTTGTTGCCGTTGTTCGATTCGGTGTCCTTCACCGCCATTACGGCATCGCCGCCGGACTGTTCGAGGTTGTGCTGCATTTCCTGATTCTGAGCCAGTGCGCCCCAGCCGGCCTGGTCGACCTTGTCGGCCATTTTCGCGGCCATTGCCTGGCAGGTGAGTTTGGAACGATCGAAGTCGATGCGCCCCTGCAGCACGCCATTGCTCAGCAGCTCATACAGCCCGGGGTTGGCGCGCTGGATGATCATTGCCGGCAGCGACATGACCGCCTGTGTGGCGTTCTGGATGACATTGCCCATGATCTGCTGGAAGCCCTGGGTGGCGCCATTGAGCTGGTTCTGCAGGGTGTTCGAGAGGTTCATGTTTCCGCACATCATGTTGGCGCGCCACGACATGCCCACGCCGAGGCCATTGGGGCGGTAGAGCGAGGAGGGCGCACCGGCTGCAGAACCGCCACCGATGGTGTACATCACGCGGTCATCCAGGACTGGCGCCTGGTCACCGAGGTGGTAGCCGTTCTCTGCGGTATGGCCTGCGGCACACATGAGGAAGCACACCAGTCCGAGCGCGAGATTGTTCATCATTGGCCTCCATCAAAGTCGATGCTGAACAGAAACGTCTGACCCATACGCTGGCAGCAGCGATAGGGCCTCCACAGCGACCAGGCATAGGCGCCGTCGGCGCTCTGGATCGTTGGGCTAGGGAAGATGGCGCAGGTGTTCTGGATCACCGGGACCAGCAACTGCCAGCGGTGGTTGTTGACGTTGTTCTCCATCACCGGCTGGGGTGGCCAGTAGCCGGGAGCCGGCATCGGCTGCAGCGGTAGATAAACGTGCGGCTGGCCGGCGCGGGTGATGAAATCGCTGGCGCGCTGGGCCATCACGGCAGCTGCCTTGAAATCATCGGGCTGCACCAGAAAACCGTGTCGCGGATACACGCTGCCCCACATGTCCCCAAGTGCCTGGTTGCCGATCTCACGCATTCCCGGGACCAGTGCCTGCGGGAAGACGGATTCGGGAACGGCCTGGCGCCACGCCAGCGGGTCGAGTGTGCTGAGGTAGTAGGGCGCAAAGGGCACGGCTCCGCTTGGGCAGGCATAGCCGAATGTATGCGCCAAGGCCGTCAGGGCTGCCCCGCCGGGATGGCCAATGCCGTCGACATTCTTGAACCGGAGCAGGTTATCGCGCTGCGGCGAAGGCGTGATCAGGTTGCCACCCCCTTGCGACGCCGGCGTCGGCGTCGACAGCGCCGACATCTCGCTCCAGGGATTGCTGCCGGTGTCGGCATAGCTCGATACGACCAGCTCGGGAATGAAGTGACGGATCTTCGGTGAGGTTCGCACCGTGCAGCTGAAGGGCGTACAAAGCAGCCAGTAGCAGATGCCGACGACTCGGTACTCCAGGCACTGCATCGATCCGACGGAGGCGATGATGGTAGGCGTGGTCAATGCCAGACACTGCTCGGCGGCCACCAGCAGAGCAGCGGCGGTGAAGGCACGGCCACGGCGAGCGTTTCTGGATTTCGGCGCTTTGCTTCGGGTGAAGGCGGTGACGTTCATGGGCAACGCTCGGCAGGTGGCAGCGGTGTGCATCCGTGCGCCAAGTTTCAGCATCCCGGATCCGGTGCTGGAGGAGGGCGGACAAACCGAGTCCGGGGTGATCGGTTTCGTCGGGCGCTCGATTTAGCGGCGCGAGATGAGCAAACTGCCAGAGGAGTACAGATATGCTCTTTCCGATTTTTATTCAGCAGAGTGGCTCGGATAGCCCTGACGGTGTCGTTCACGAGATGCCGCGCAGGCGATCAATCTCCGCCGCGACCTGCAGGGCGGCTTCCAGCTCGGACTGCTGGTGCTCTTCCATCAATCGCCAGCGCTGAGCTTTTTCCTCGGGCTCGGTCATGGCCAGCGCGAGGTACAGGCTCGGTGGTACCGCGCGGAACAGCGTCTCCAAGTTCTTCGACAGGACCACACCCTCGGTGTATTTGCCCGAGGCCTTGCTTGCGGAGAGCAGCAATGCCTTCTGCGCCGGCGTGAGTTTCTTGAAACGAGCAATTTCCTCGATTTCCGCTGGCGGCATGTTCAAGCAGATCCACCACTCAATCATGTTGAGCATGGTCTGCGCCGCATCGGGCAAGTCGGCCATGTTCTGCGTTGCCAGCCAGAACCAGGCGCCCAGCTTGCGCCACATCTTCGTGCCCTTGACCACGAAGGGTGCCAGCAGCGGGTTCTTGGTGATGATGTGGCCTTCGTCGGTGACCATGATGATCGGTCGCCCCAGGTACTGATCGCGCTCGGCGATGTTGTTCACCGCGTTCATCAGGCTGATGTAGCTGATCGACATCTGCGCCTCGTAACCCTCACGGGCGTACGTGGCAAGGTCGACGATCGTCACGTCGCTCTCCGGCCAAGGTGTGCCAGGCCGGTCGAATAAGGCACCTTCGAAACCTTGGCAGAACAGGTCGATGGACTCGGCCATCTCCTGTGCGCGCTCGCGGCGTTTGTCGGGCAGGTGGGTGTCGCTGGCGACCTTATGCAGGGCATCGCGGACATGCCGGGTTAGCACCCGTTGATCAGTCGCCGCGCAGTGGCGGGCGGCATCGAGGATGCACTCGCGGATCAGGCTGCGGTCTGCCCGGGTCAGGCGCGCCTCTTCTTTGGCTTCGCCACCGGTAATCATAAGCCGCGCGGTGATCTCCAATTCGCCCAGCACGTCGCGCTGCTCGTCACTGTCCGGCGCGGCCTCATCCAAGTCTTCGGTCGACAAGCTGGCGACCTGGTCCGGATGTTCGATCAGACGCCGGGCATGGGCAAAGGGCGCGAGGCTCACATCACTGCCCGGTTTGAGCTGAATCTTGTTGACGGATAATCCGAGGGTGGCGAAATAGTCGCCCTGTAGGCCGAAGGAGTTGCCCGCTTCGACGATGAACAGCCGCGGCCGGTACACGGCCATGACCTGCATGAGGATCGAGACCAGGGTGGCCGACTTGCCGGCACCGGTTGGGCCAAACAACAGCAAATGGCCGTTCATGGAGCGGTCAAAGCGCGACAGCGGGTCGAACGACAGCGGCGCGCCACCGCGGTTGAAGAAGGTAATACCCGGGTTGCCGGTGCCGATGCTACGTCCCCAGAGGGGCAGTAGGTTGGCGACGTGCTGAGCAAACAGCAGCCGGGTGTACCAGTTGCGTGTGTCCCGCGCCGGGTTGTAGACCATCGGCAACCAGCGCAGATAGCTGTTGCACGCGGCCACTTCATCGCCCTCGCGCACCGGTTGCAGGCCAGCGCCGAGCAGGACGTTGGCGGCCTGGACTGAACGCTGGCGCAGCTGCTGTTCATCGGCACCGCGCAGGTACAGCGCCAACGTGCCGCGGTACAGTTTGTGCTGGCGGCCAATCAGCGCGCGGGCCTCTTCCACGTCCTGGCGGGTCTGGGTCGAGGCGAGGTTCTCGCCGATGGCTTTGCGCGCCAGGCGGTTGAGCTGCTCTTCGAGCACATCTTGTGGTGTGATCACCAAGGTCAGGCTCATGATCGCCTGCTCGGGCAACTGATCGAATAGGGCGTTCAAGGCTTCGCCCTTGCGTGTTTCGCCGGTCAGTTGGCCGATATGCGGTGGCCTGCGTAGCTTGTCGACCACCATCACGGCGTGGGGCTGTTGATCGAAGTACCACAGACCCTGCTCGCTATCGGAGCGCGGTTCCTGAAAGAACAGCCGCTCGGCGAAATCGTGGTCGAACGGCAGCGGTAGCTCTTCGCCGTCATCCCCTTCCGGATAAGGCACGCGCCGAAAGAACGCGGCAGGGGATTCGCTGGTGAGTGCAGGAGCGGGATTGAACCAGGGCAGCAACCAAGCGTAGAAATCGCGCCCGGTCAGCCGCCGAGGGCTGACCCCGCAGGCCTGCAGCGAGGCCACCAAGCGGTCGCAGGTGCGGTTCAACAGCTGAACCGGGCTCTGCCCATCCTCGTCGGCCTGCTCTCCGAGCCAGCGGTAAACCACCAGGCGAATCCGCCGGTTGCTGCCGCGCCACGGCAGATGAGACACCACATGGTCGTCGAACAGCCCACCCGGTTTGCCGACGGCTTCAAGGTGACGTTGCATCGACGCGAGGAAGGCCTCGGTGAATGGCGTACCTCGCGCGCGCGGCGCGATGTAGCGCTCCAGGCGTTCAAGGCACGGGGCAAAGTCACTGTCGTCCTGGCAGAAGAACTGCACTACCCAGGGCGCCTGGTCGAGCTCGTCGAAGCTGTCCTGCAGCGCGTCTTCCAACGCGTCGCGCGCAGCCATTAGCCATTCGGGCTCGCGACCCTCGGTACCGATCGGCTGCAGCTCGAACACGGCGCCCACCGAACGGTTGTCGTCGAGCAGAAAACACTGCTCATCCTCGAGGTATTCGACCCAGGGCAGATGGTCGGCAAAGCTGGGGTTGTGCGCGTACTGGGCGGCCTCGTCGGCCAGCGTGGCGCGCCGACGCTGTGCCTCGCGCCAGGGCCTCCAGCGTAGCGGGCCGCGACTCGCGTCATCGGCCATCACAGATCGTCCAGGCGCTCGCCGGGCAGCGCGTACTGGACCTTCTCGTACAGCGGGAACACGGTCGAGTAGCCTGGCACCGGCGTCTGTTGGGTACCGGCCAGATGCGGGTAGACGTACATGACCAGGTCTGGGTTGGGCAGACGCGGGAACTGGGCACGGATCTCGTTGGCCGCCGTGCGCGTGTAGGCGCTCTGGTCGTTGATCAGGCGCTCGGGATCCAGCACCGGTCGACGCAGTTCGCCACGCGCCTCCAGCAGCTGTTGCTGAGTACCGACCGAGCCACTGCCGTTCCAGATGTCCAGCATGGTGTGATCGCCGTGGGGCAGCATTTCCTCTTTGCTGGTGGAGCAGCCGGTCAGGTGCAGGCCGAGCAGCAGGCTAATCCAGATCCAGTACCGAGACGGATGGGCTTTCATGGTTCACTCTCCGGCCTTTGGGTTCGTAGTCGATGCTGATTTCGTGGTCCAGGTGCAGAGCCACCTTGGCCCCAGGGGGCACGTAGATGGCGGCGAAGGCTTCGCCGTAGAGCTTGTTGATCCACTCACGGATGTCGCCTATGCCACCGCTGATCACCGAGTTCAGCGCGCTGTTGCCGTTGTTCTGGGACAGGCCCAGACTGCCGCTGGCCGAATTGATGAACGAGGTGTTGGTCTGCTCGCTGCCCAGGACTGCAGCGAAGCCGGCGCCAGCTGCGCTGATCAGGCTTTGGCTGCCCAGATACTGCTGGGCGTTGGAGCGGCGCTCGCCGGAAATGCAGGGAATGCCGTAGGGGTCGGAGATGTAGCCCAAACCGCCGCGGATCTTCTCGGTGTCCGAGGTCTGGGTGCTGCTGCGATTGCGGCTGACGACCTTCTGCGGCTGCGGTACGGTGCGCACGGTACCGTCGCTGAAGACAAAGGTGATCGACTCGACCTGGCCGCGCACGCAGGACAACGTCCATTCACCGGCGGCAGTGCCGCTCATGACCGCGCCGACCACGTCCGGCAGGTCGATGCCGTTGGCAGTGAGGTTGTCTGGCCCCACCAGCACTTTGAACGGATAGGGATCGTTCACGGTGCCGTCCACCGGCACCCGGCCGATGAGCGCGGTCATGGCGATCGAGCCCATCAGCGTCGAATTCTCGGGGATGGTGTAGACGGGCCTGGCGCCTTCGGTACGGTCCTGGGCGTTCTCCAGATCACGCTCGCCTTTGGCGACGGCACGCAAGCGGTCCTGGCCACGGTCGATGGCATTGTTGTCCAGACCGTGCAGGTCCTTGAACTTCGACGTCAGCGACGACAGCGGTCCGTCGGCTTTGCCGGTGTTCTCTTGGCCGGCGCGGGCATTCGATGGTTCGATCCACTGCACCACATCTGCCTGCTCCTGAGCTCCTGCAAACTGCTGCTCGTCTCCCGGCTCAAGACCGAATCCCGCAGGAACATCCGACTTTGCGGCTGGCTTGCCGGTGAGCTGGTCCTTGAGCCTGGAGAGCAGCCCCTGGGTCTCGCGGTGCTGCTGCTCGGCTTTCTGTCGAGCATCGTTGGCCTGCTGGCGCTGCTCGGTGACCTGTTGGGTGACGCTGCTCAGCGTGCTCTGGATGCGCGTGTCGATGTTGCCTTCGCGCGTGCGCAGCCGGTTGTTCTCGGTCTGCAGCGCATCGTTGCCTTTCTTCAGCGTCTGCATCTCGCTGCGCATCGTTTTGACCTGACCAATCAGCGTGGCCACGGTGTCGCGCGGGGTGTCACCGGCGATGCCCAGGGCCTTGGCCTGTTCCGCAGTTAGCGTGGCCTTGTCCGGATCGTGAGCGGGCTCGCCGTCCGGCGTGGCCACCCAGGATTTGACGATGATCAGCACGATGCCTAACAGGACCCCAGGTACCAACCACTTGAGCAGGCTGTTAGCTTTCATGATCGGCAGCCTCCGGTTTTGGCGGGGGCAACAGCAGCGCATGCTTCAGGTCGCCGCCGCGGGTGACGAGGTAGGCCACGGTGGTGTCTTCAGGCGTACCGGTGAGACCGAGGTCCGCGTGCTGGAAGGTTGCGGCGTACAGCGTGGCTTGTAGGTGACGCGGGTCAAGCGCGACCTTGCCGGGGCCGCGGTTCACGATCTTTACTGCCGTCACCCAGTAGTCGCCCAGCCGCCAAGCCGCGAGGGTCTTGATCGACACCCGCTCGGTCGGCAGCAACATGCTGAACGCGGCGGAGTCGCTCAGCGGCACCCGCCGCACACCGGGCAGTGGCGCCACGGTACGCAGCGGTGCGTAGAGGTTCTGCGCCGCATAGCGCGTGAGCACCACCGGTATCGGGGTTGCTGAAGGTGCTGCCTCCTTCGCAGCTTCCACGTCCGGTGTCGAGACCTGGGCCACGATCTTGACCGGCTCCAGTGCCTCGCTACCCTCGAGCGCCTCGATGTCGATCAGGATGATGTCGCCTGACTTCACCGACTGCAGTTGCAGCCGGGTAGGGGGAAGGGGTTCTGCGGCGCGCAGATACACCGTGCCGCCGACGGACTGGACGCGCAGCTTGCCAGCGATCGCACCCGGCACCCCTACGCGGACATCCTCATCGAGCATCAGGACTCGCTCCTGGCCTACCGTAAGTGGAACGGCCAGCGGCAGGCGATCCCAGTATTTGACCTCGACCGCACTGACTGCAGAACACCAGCCTGCGGCTACCGCCAGAGTCATGATCAAGACACGCATCATCCCGCACCTCCAGGCAGCATCAGCTTCTGCGGTGTGCCTTCGTAGCAGTCCAGGGCCAGGCCCCACTTGTTGTGCTCGGGGTCGACGTCGAAGCGCACCACCCGTAGCGGATACCGCACCACCACGCGTTTCACCGGCTCAGCGGCGTAGTACTCGTCAGCGTTGAGGTCCAGCTTGACCAGCCAGCTGTGCTTATCCAACTGCTTCACCCGCAGGCCAGGGTCGTCGCTGTAGCCGCGGCCCAGCACCTCGTATACGCCGCGCACCCGGCCGCGCAGTTCGCCGGCAGCCTTGCGGTACTCGAAGTCGCCGTCGAAGAAGGTCTTGCACGCCGGTGTCAGATAGGGCTGCAGGGCGAAGATCGCGCGGTGGTAGTCGACCTCGCCGTCGGTGGGCCAGCGGTTGAGCTGGCCAAAGATGTACAGCGCGAAGGCGTAGATGTTTTCTGGCGGTACATCCCACCATTTACGTGTGCTGCCGGAACGTAGATCGGGCGGCACATGGATGGTTAGCTCGGAAGGCGAGGACTGCCAGCCGTACCAAAGCCCGCAGCACAGCAGTGCCAGGATCGAAACGGCCAGACGCAGGCTGAAGATGTGTGCCTGCTGCGCATCCACCTTGTTGCGAAAGCGGCTCATGGCGTAGCCCTCGCGTGTCGACGCGTCCGGCGCACTGTCCAAGGCCCTGAGTGCAGGATCAAATGATGAGTGCCAACACCCCAGTGCACTGCCAGGTGCCACTGCAGACGTCGGTAAAACCAGGTTTCGGGGCGGGCGCGCTTGGCTCGGCGCATCAGCTTGCCGCCGCCCAGCAACACCAGCGCCATGCAGATGAACATACAGGTGGGGAGGGTAGCGATGGAGGAGGTGGCCACCGCCAGCGGCGCGCCGAGAATCACACCCAGGCCGGCGCCGATGATCAGCGCGACCCACATCTCGTCGTTGGTGAGCCCGCGCAAAACGGCCGGGTCACGGTTGAGGCGCTCGGGGAGGAAGGTCAGCGTGCCGTCAGGCAGGGTGGCAGGGGCATCGGACATGGTGACCTCACAGGATCGTCGCGGCTTTGGTGAGGAACCACAGGATCACCACCACCAGCAGCGCGCCGACGCCGACCACGGCGCCGAGGTCCTTCCAGGTCTTGCGCTGGTTTTGCACGTCGGCGTAAACGGTGAGCGAGTGCCAGGCCACGCCAAGGAAGGCGAGGGTAGCAATCAGAAGACCGAGCAGAATGCCGCCGTCGTAGGCGTAGTTCTTGATGGTGTCGATCAGTCCCGCCCCCTCGCCGCGGGAGGGCGCTTCCATGGTCGGCAGATCGGCCCAAGCCAGCGTCGAGCTCAGCAGCACCAGGCCACCGAACAGCACTTGCGTACAGGATCCCCGCAACAATGTGAGCGGGCGATGGCAACGACGAGAGAGATTCATAGCTAGATCTCCTGATTACGACAGCATGAAAAACATCAACACGATCAAGGCGAGGGCCAGGCGCAGCGTGCTGCCGCCGAGCGCGCCGAAATTGAGGTTACCGGCCGCCCAGCCGCGGTAGCCGGTCCACAGCGTCCAGGTGCACCAGAGCAGCGCGAGCACCAGCACCGATGAGCGCCACAGCACCGAGCTGAGCTGTGGGGTAAACCCGGCCACGGCAGAGAATGCGCTTAGTTGGGCGTCAGTCATGCTCATTGGAAGTACCCGAGTGAGGTGCTTCAGCACGGTAATCACCGGTCAGCTCGACCAGATCAGCTGGCTGCGCGCGGGAGGGGGATAGGTAGTTGTGGACGCCTTGACGCACACGCTTTAGGTCCGCAGCGAACCGTAAATAATCGAAGCGATACCGGGCACTATCTGCATCGGTAGCGCTGCTATGTGCTCGTTCTGCCAACTGTTGGATGACCATTATCTGCCGTTGTACAAGGCTTAGGTCCAATTGCTCGTGAGCTTCAGCTGCTGAGGTGGGCAGCATCACGATGCAGCTAAACAGCAGGGGATAGGCAGAAAGTGTCATTGTTGAGAGTCCAGCTGACGATTTGGTGTCCAGCGTGATTTATCAACAAGGCCTTAGCCTGAATTAATTGGATTTCGAAATGATCAATTTAAAGTAAATTGGCCGAAAGAGTCCCAGTGATATTGGTGCGTCCGGTTAAGGCCGCTGCAGGAGAAGCCCATTCAGCGGCTTAGAGCTTGTTGCGGGGTGAGTGGAATTATTGGCCTTTTAGACAGTGTGTGAGGCTTGATGCAATGCCATGCAGGTCTAAGTGAGGTGCGAAATTTCTAATGGCAAAGAAAATCCCTATAAGACCTACTGTAAGGAATGAGATTCTGAAGCATCTGCCATAAGTCCATGGCGAGTGTAACAGTAAAATATTTCTATTGAGTTGCGTATGGTCCTCGGAAAAGATGCTTTCAATAGGGAGAGCAAAGGTGCTTTCTATTTGGACAATCACGTCTTCTGATTTTTTTATCATGACAGAAACTCGTTGATCCAGCTTCCAAAAAATGAAACTAACAAGACTCAAGAAAGTGCCTAAGGCTCCGCCTGCGAACGAAAGCGTGTCTTCTTGAGTAACGCAGGCGCCAATTCCTGCTGCTACAAGCCCGGTGATTATCAGATAAAAATTGAAGACGGTCATTCTTTGCTGCGCGTGAAGCTGAAAGAATCGCCAAGCATTCTCCAAGGAAATTTTATATTGTTCGCTATTATTCATGATGTTATCCGAAGAATCGATTGCCATATCTGTTGATAAATCTCTCAAGTACTTTGGCGCTTGCAAATGCTGCATAACTTTGAGCCTCATCTCTTTTGTCAGGATCAGCAAAATCACAAACGCCCTTGATCGCAAAGGTTTTTGGTTGTACACCGCTAGTACTGAACGCTGCCGCGTAGAGACCATAGATTTCCATTTCCACACCAAGCAGGTCACGCTGTTGGTCTTTGATTTCCTCAATGGTGATTCCGTCTGCAAGTACAGCTGATCCGGACGCGACCGGTCCAATGCGTAAAGTTGTCTTGAACTTGCAATCTGCTGCGAACATTTTCGGAAGTTCTGAGAAGAAAGCTCTGTCGGATCGAAGCTGCTCGAAATGTGATCGTACTCGGTGGTCTGCGGGTAATTGATGAGGGGCTATTGAAAATTTTCTTGTTCCTGCATCAATTACTCGCTTGCCGCTTTGGAAGTCCCAAGCAGGGTCTGCAAAGAGAACATCACCTAGGTCGGCTTTGCCTCTGACTCCGGCACAAATTCCGGTCATTACAAGAAGTTTAGGTCGTAGAGAGTTGATGACTAATAAGCTTTTTATGGCTGTAGAAATCATGCCCATTCGAGTTGCAAATGTGGCAGCAATAGTTATTTTTTTTCCACCAAGCATAAGCCAGCCGTCGTTAACGAACACGGAGTCGTCGATCGGTCGGGATGCCTGCCAATTCCAAGGGAGCTTAAGAATTTCTTCTAGCTCTGGATCTTCAAGGGCGCATATTATAGCTAAATCAATTGTCGTTTGGTTGGTTTCAAGTGGTTGCGTATCCCTGTTAGTATTCAAGTATCTAATGCAGTTAGCAATGCGATTCATCCATGTATCTGATTGCGGGCTGTAGTTTACAATTGCCCAAGTATTTTCATCAAACTTGTCGCTCGCGGCATGTGCGGCAGCTTTGTCAGAAGTAATGCCTATGACCTTTCCGGGTTTCTGAATCTCCTCGTCCATATGAATTCTATGTAGCAAATCTAAAGAATAGGTGTGCGATGTGGCTTGGTTGTAATTGTGCAGTGGAAGGATGATGTCCAGTATTAGAAGGTCGTAGTATGTGGATTCGAGTTCTGATGCCGCGTCGTCAGCGCATACTACAAATGTAATGTTTTTCGCTATGTTGATATCAATGCTTTTAATTTCCTCCAGTAAAGGCTCATATCTTGCTGGGTGGTCATCAGCTATTAATATCTTCATTTGCCGGAATCCTGTGGAAGTTTAAAATCCTTTAATGCTACCTTTAACTCATTTTTCCAGGTGTCGTAAGTTGAGTTGTAATGCAACACACTGTGAAGAAGCTGGGGGAACTCTTCTTTCAGCTCTTGTGTTATTCCAGAAATATCAACGCTTCCTCCTTGGCGTGGAAAAGCCTCATATCCAGTAATTACAATAACTGGGCAAGATATGCCCGAGAACTCCATGTTGCGGAGTATTTCTATACCACCGAAGCCTTGCGGGCGCCCCCCTGCCTCGCCTCCAGGTATATCAATGTCCATAGTCGGTAAGGACATATCGAGCAGGATGAGATGGGGGATGTCCCCTTCCAGAACATCCAAGGCGGAGTTAACTGACTTTGCATGTTTGATGGCCATTGGCATGCAAAGGCTTCGAAGGAAAAGCTCTATCTGTGTTATTTTTGGTGTTTCGTCTTCAACTATTAGGATTTTCAGTTCAATGTCGGTCATTTGGCTTCCGCTGCTTGTCGAGTTTGCACGAGGAAGTTGTAAGTTACTTGCATGGAGAACTTGCCATTCCGGTCGAATCCGAACTTTAATCTGCCTTTGCTTGACTGGTTGACTACCGCGGCAATTTTGTATAAGCCGCTGCCGCCTTCGGTTTTGGTTTTAGTGTCATACTCCTGTCGGTCGATCTTGGTACGAATTTCGGATAGCTTTTTCTCAGCACTAACCCTTGTGCTAGGCTTTGAGTTACACTTTACACTAATAGTAAATGTCCCTCGGGTGGAGTCCATCTCAATTGTGATTTCTATCGTCGGTTGTTTGAGGCCGGAGTGTACTCTGGCGTTATCAAGCGATACAAATAGTACGTCGTGAAGGAATACCAACGTGCTTGGCATGACTTTGGTGTCATTGTTAATGCAGTTTGTTTTGATTTTAGGGTCGAAGCCGCGTAAGCATTTTTTGGCAGCTTGAATCGAAACTTCTAGCGCTTGCTCGATATCAAACGTTTTTTGTAATGCTTCGCTGTCATTGATCTTGTGAAACCAGCTGGTAGCATCGTCCAGCGCCCGCTGAACATCAACGGAACACTCGCCTAGAGCTCTATCAAGTTCGTGCTGAGCATGGCCGTTCGGAACAATTCGTTTGATGCTCGCTCGGAAATCATCAAATATGTATGTTATTTTAGATTTAAGGTCCTCTGAAAGGAGCTTTCGCGCCTCTCGCAATGACTTTTCAAGATAGGCCCATAGAATGCTAATGAATCCTTTTACGAAGCTGCTTAGGTCACTATCCTGTAGCAGGATCCGTACTACAGGGATTATTTGGGGGCTAACTTCTACGTGGAAGAGCCCTAATGGGTGGTCCTTTGAAAGAATCTGAAGTTTTTGATCTTTTGCGTCAAGTAAAGCTTGGTCGAAATTGGTCGAAAATTTTTGAAATTCATTGCCAAGGTTGCGTAGATTGTCTTTGTTGCAGTCGCTAAACCGCCCTAGCCATACTTGGTTGTCATTGTATCGTTTGTCATCGTCTTCTTTTGTTGTTATCAGGTTCTGCAGTTGCAGTGGGCCTCGGATTAGTCCGATGAATGACTGGTGCCTGATGCGCTTGCTTAAGTAGTAGTCCAGGCCGAATAGTGGGTTGTTTAGGAATTCATTGCTGATCTTCGTTAGCAGGGAATATAGAACAGCATCAGCTTCGTCAAAGCTGGATGCGCTGTTCGGTAGTTGCCCGTCAATCAGTAGTCCCTGCATCACATCGTCGAACTCTAGTGTAGTGATGACCTGGGCAAGATCTTTGTAGCGGTAGAAATCTTCCTGAAGCTCACGTGTTGCCCAGCGCGCTAGTGCGTCGACGTCTACATGGATGCGAGTGCCGTCTACAATTCTTTGTCCAGCTTCCAAGATTTGCCTATTGGTGATCTCGTAAATCTCAGACTCATATTCATCAGCATTTGCCGCATCTAAAACGCGCAAGGCGCTGCAGACATCTTGCCTTTGCTCTAAAATTGCTGCAGTTGTGGAGACTACGCGCGCTTGATCAATCAAAGAAGGTATGCAAGCGTTTTTCAGGAAATATACTAAAAGATGCTTGGGGATTATCCCTTCTAACGAGGCAAGTTTGGCGGGATTTCGGATTTCTTTTCGCCTGATGATCTGCCCAATCTTGAATCTTAAGTGTGAAGCGGTTGAATCACTTTCGGTGATGTTCCAAAGCATATATAGCGCTGTGGGCGAAACCAGCATGTCTGTAACATAATCAAAGTCGCGAGTTGAGTAGCCTGAAAGGGTGTTTTTAATGGGTATTAAGTTTAACCTACTTTCGCAGTAAGACCCTTCGTGCGCGATTAGGCGGATAACTTCGTCTTTGTTTCCCTCAGCATAGTGGGCATGTAGAACTATTGGGATGCTGAGGCCAGGGATTGTGCTACTCGTACTTTGCTCTTCAGGTGCGAGACTTAGAAGCGCCAAGCAGAACTCTCGGTTCGCAATATGCCCGCATGCATTAAAGATTGAGGCTGAGTATCCGAGGTGTTCAGAGTCCTCCAATGGGTTTCTTAGCAAAGACCAGCAGTCGGAGGTTGGGCTACCCGTTTTGCTAGGGTAGTTTTCAAGTAGATCTTCGCTACCTAAGAATGGGGTATTGAGTGAAGGCAGACTTGGCTGCCATACTTGATCAGGATGATCTCTATATACAAATTTTATGAATGAACGAATAGCCGCAGCGAGCGGGAGGCCGCAGAGGTTGGTCGTCATTTTTGAGAGTGCAGAAATAGCTTCTAGTGACGTTTGGTCTTGTCTGAGCATTTTACCTATTAACTTGGGGATTGACTGTGAAATTGATGATATTGATTTGGCCTTGCGCTGTGAATGAAGCACCCCAGAGTAAATAAGTGACCAGGCATCTGTCTGATGGGTTCTCCGCTCTTGACCGAATATTCTGGCTGCCTCGACTAAGTCGCCATTTAAAAGACAGTCGCTGCCTTGCTCATTCCGAATGGGCAGGCTGTGTGATGTATCGCTTATATTCAGGTGTAAACAGGCTTTCTTTATGCGGAAGTCATGTATTCCTTTGATCCTGGAAAGCGCCGACCTGATAAGGTTTTTTAAGTCATTATTGTTGCTCGAGATGGCGTATTGAATTAGGCTGATGAAAGTTTCATAAACGTCTACTAGGGAGTGGCTTTGTTCCACTCTTAGAACATCAGCAATCTCATCGTCTGCTGTTGGCCACTCACCCAACATTCGATGAATCATGTAAGTTTTAACAGCTGGACTGTATTTTGAGTGGTTGCTGATTCGTGAGCTTATGTCTTCCTTGAATTTTTGTATGCCAACGCGGTCTTCATTCCTGACGCTTGTGTTGTATGCGATGAAATTTAATAGGCCGTTTTTGTATATGGATCTTACTTCGGAGGTATATTTTTTTTGCTTCTCAAGTCCTCCGGCTGCGTTTTCTAGCGCGATTCGTAATTGAACTGACCAAAAGCTGGACCCGATAACTTCGTCAAATTTTTTTAGCACTTCTATGCTTTCGTCGATGTATCCGATAGTCCATAGCTTCTCAATTACTTCAGCTGTTCCCCTAAACTGATTAATGATTTCAAAATCTTCGCTGACACGCGCGACAATCCAAAATACCTCTCTTTCGAGCGTGACCAGTGGAGCATCAATAGAAACCCCTTCTAGTTCATCATAGCCTGTAGGAAATCTCGAAAGCTCGGGGATCTGTTGTCTTATTTGGGATGATGCCCATGACAAATATTCTGCGAATGTAGATATGTGTAGTGCGGCTCGCGCCTCAAGCATGATGTTGCGATAGTTGCTTCTAAACTTAAATGACTTCCCAAAGCGACGGTTTTTCTCAAATTTTTTTGCCTTGAAGTCTGCAAGGATTCCCCTGAACTTATGCTGGCATCGGATGTGAACTTTTTAACTTTCACTGACTAAATCCATTTTTTCTGCCGTTATGTTCATGAGGTAAGATTCGCGATGATCTCAAGATGGCAGCTATGAGGTATTCGCCACTTCTTGATGGTCGTAGCTTAACGCTGTCATGGCATTTTGCCTATATCCTAAGCGCTCAGACATCTGATTTGAATTACTGCCTGCTTAGGATGGGCGCGTAATTGTGGGGTGGGGACCCGCGGTAAGGATGGACGCAGCAGGAGAGCCGTCGAGTCACAGGTATTTTTTGAAGGTTGAGGCGGTGATCATGACCATAAAACCGAGGAAAGCAGCACATGGCAGTAAGACCCAGTTGGGGTTTAGCGACCAAGGCAGTGATAGGTAGATGAGCCAAGGGCTTACCATGGATGGCAGTAATGTCCGCTTAGCCCGATGATAGACAAAACTACTTTCGCGGTCGGCGCGAAATTTTCGGAGGTCTCGGCGCATCAGTCCATCGACCGTACCGGTGATAATCGCAAGCAAGAACAGAGGCATGGCCAAGGTGAGAACGGCTAGGCGCACCACGAAAGTAAAGACCGTAAACAAGCCAGCCAGCAGATAGTCCTGTATCACAACGTAGACTTGTGCCAACTGCCCCTGCATTGACGCTTCTCGACTGAGCAGCTTCAGCTGGGTATCGAATTGCGCCCACCCGGACCGCTCTACGACCCAGTCGTTCAGGCGTTCGAGTACCTTCGCCGTCGCTTGCGCTGGTTCTTGCACAATCAGCGAACTCTTGAAATGGGCGCTGAGCCAGCCCAGCTCGCTCAGCCACATGGCATGGCTGTGATGCCAGCCCTGCTCGGGCCAGAACCACAGCATGCCTGCAAACTCAAGCAAAACGGAGAAAATCAGCGAAGCGAACAATAGGCCGAGCAGTCGCAGACACAGCTCGAGCATGCCGAAGATGAGCCCCGGACTCCGCTGTGGAGGAGGTGAGCTGGCTGGGGTGGTAGGCATACAGGCTCCACATTCTCGGTTGCTGAGGGCGCGCTTACGGGGTGTGCCTGCGCCCGGGTGGCGCCTGCTCCGGATTGAAATCGACCGTCGGAGCACCTCCGGTGGTGCCCCACCAACTCCCCGCATTGGCGTTGTAGGACTCGCGCATGCGCGCAGCCAGGGTCTGCAGATCCGCCGGCATCGCATCGTCGCTAGCCGGTTTCGGTAGCGGTATGCGCACCTTCCACAATTGTCCGCCTTCCTGAAACGAAAACATCTGCCCCTTGGGCAAGGCGATGATGTGCGCGGGTTCAATCAGCGGCACGGCGGTCGTGGTAACCCGGTCCTGCGAGGAGGAGGTGAAGTCAGTCCGGGCATCAGGATCGGCGGTATCCGTCGCGCCGGAGACCAGGGTGCGGGTCTGCACGTTGACCTTGGGCAACTGGTTGGTCAGCAGTTCGGCGGTGGCGGTCTCCCGTACCCGTAGCATCTGCAAGGTGTTGAAGTTGCCGATGACCTGGCCGGCCTTGGCCCGGTTGCCGATTCGCGCCTCGATGTCGCTCAAGGTCTGGGTGTAGGCAGTGACTTGGATTCCGGCGCCACCACCTTTGTTGATCAGCGGAATGAACTCGTCGCCCATCAGCTCGTTGAACTCGTCGGCGTGAAGGTTGATCGGCACCCTGTCCGCGGCGCTGGAGGATCCTGGCAGACCATGATCGATACCGTGTTTGTAGATATGGCCAGCGACGGAGACCAGGTCGGCAAACATCGAGTTACCGACAGCGGCGGCCACCTCAGCATCGGACAGCGCATCCAGGCCAACGTAGACGATGCCCCGTTTGCGGATGACCTGCAGCCAGTCGAAGATCGGCCGCGGATCGTCGAGGTCGTTGTAGTTGGGGGCGAGCAGTTGCGCTGTCTTGCCGCTGGTGAGCTTTTCCAGCAGCGGCAACAGCGAGGCTACGATCTTGTCGAAGTAGGTGCGGTCGTAGCGCACCGCCGAGCGCAGGCCGTCCATCACTGGATCGAAGATGCGCTTGGCGGTCAGGTACTGCTCGATGGCGACCACGCGCTTTTCTCGGCCGACCATGTGCCGCGGGATATTCTTTTCGTTCAGGCGACCTTCGATCTGCACGATTGCTTCCCAGGCCTGCGGATTATGGCGGGCGAAGAAGTGCTGAGCGTACTCGATGAACAGCGCATCGATGTTCACCACGTGCCGCTGGATCTGCAGGTAGTCAGGGCGCCGGCCGAGCTCGATCAACGCTCGGGCGATGATGTTGACGAAGCGCCAGGCGAACTCGCGAAACGCCGCCGAGTTGCCTTCGCCGCTCAGTTGGCCGGCGATGCGGGTGGCGACTTCGGAAATGCGGCCGAAGCGGCCGATGGCGTTGTAGCGAGCGGAGATCTCCGGCCAGCCCAGGTGGAACACATAGAATTCATGCTCACGACCGGCGCGGCGCGCTTCGACGTACATGCGCTTGAGTAGGTCAGCATCGCCCTTGGGGTCGAATACGATGACTACCTCCTGGCTCGGCCGGTGGATATCCTGGGTGATGTACACCTCGGCCAGGCGTGTCTTACCGACCCGGGTGGTCCCCAGCACCAGGGTGTGGCCGACGCGCTCGCCCAGCGGCAAGCTGGCTTCCTGTTCCTTTGGCTCGACGCCGTGCAGCAGTGGCGAGCCGCCCACCGGCGGCAGTGGCCGCACCGGATTGAATGGGCTGTCCCAGGCGGTCAAGCGGGGCAGCATTGACAGCCCAGGTGGGGCCTTCTCCAGCAGATGTTCCATCCGCCGCGCCCACTGGTGGGCGGCCGACTGATTGACGTAGCGGGCCAGCGCCGGATCCTGCGCCTCGAGCAGACGCTGGGTGTGCAGGCGGGTCCAGCGAAAGCCGCGGCCCATGAACAGGCGCTTGCCGCTCACTGGAATGTGCCGACTGGTCAGCGAATAGCGCGGCAGGCGGCGGATATTGCGCCGATAGCGCAGGACGATCCGCGCCTCATTGAGCCGCTTCAAGCCGAACGCGGTGTAGGCCAGGGCCATGCCTGCCCCTACCTCGGGCGACAGCGCCACCGCCCAGGGCGAATGCAGGCACAGGGCGCCGGCACCGGCGCAAATACCCACGGTGTAAAGCTCCACCGCAGGGCGCAGCAGGGACTCCATCGCATGTTCGCCCATGGTTCACCCTCACTGTTCCAGGCCGGTGGACGTGACCAGCACCGGGTAATGCTGCAGCTCCAGGCGTTCGGCGATGTCGTCACCACTCACCGGCCAGATGTCCAGGCCCGGGGCTACCGCCTGAATGCGGCGCAAGGCCCGGGCGTCGGCCACTTCAACAGCCAGGCCGCTGGCGCCCAGGTCCTGCAGCCTCTGTGCATGCTGGGTCAACCATTCCAGAGAGGCGGCGTCGTGCCCGACCAGGAACAGTGGCGTGAACCCTGGTAGGTTTAAGGTCCTTGGCGACACGGCACCGGGCGATAGGCGTGTGCTGTGTACGGGCAGGGCCCACGTCAGCGCGCGGGGATCGGGCCGCTGGCTGGGGGCCCCGAGCGCGCCAACCGGCCACCAGAGACAAATACACAGAGTTACCCAGCACTGACGGCTCATGGCCGTGGCCCTCTCGGAGATGCCACGACTGCCTGAACCCGCTGCCAATGCTGGCTGAACTGTCGGCGGTACTGCGCTGCGGGTTTACCGCCGGCAGGACGGTGATAGCGGCCTGCTGCCACGACCCAGTCACCGCTGTCGGCGTAGTGGGCGCGCAGCAACTCGGCAGTCACAGCCAGGTTGGAGCGCGGGTCGAGAGCATCACAGGCACTGCGGTAGCGATCCGGGTGGTAGCCGAGGTTGGTCTGACCCAGCCCGACATCGATTCGCTTGGTGTCGTGGCGGATCAGCGCCTGCTTGAGTGCAGTACACGCCTCATCACGGCGGGCGAAACGCTGCGGTGTGCCCGCGACATTCAGGGTCCAGGGCCAGGGCATGAGGTGACCCCGCAGCGGCGTGCCGCTCTCTTGGAGGGCGATGGCGAACAGCACGGAAGCGGGGATGCCGGCGCGTGCGGCGGCCAGTTGATACGCAGGCGGCGGCAGCGCGTCGGCGTGAACGGTCGTGGCGCAGGTCAAGGCCAGCGCGAGGATCAGTCGATGCGCTGCCATTTCCCGTCCACCTGCTGGTAGCGCGCCGGTAAGGGGCGGCTGGCGCCCAGGGCGAACCAGCGGCCACGGTCATGGTTGAGAGTGACCTGGCCACTGCTGACCTGGGCGGGGGTAATGCCCGCCCCCCGAGCCCACCGGCGTAGACGCGTATCGTCACCTTGGCTGCCGACCAGGTACACATCGAGGTGGGCGCCGCTACGCAGCCACTGCTGGGTGTTGGAGACGCAGGGCGGGCAGCGTTCCTCCACAAACAGGGCAAAG
This sequence comes from Pseudomonas sp. D4002, assembly GCF_013385665.1. Classification (NCBI taxonomy): domain Bacteria; kingdom Pseudomonadati; phylum Pseudomonadota; class Gammaproteobacteria; order Pseudomonadales; family Pseudomonadaceae; genus Pseudomonas; species Pseudomonas sp. D4002. The sequence continues at coordinate 77,807 of NZ_JACAPN010000017.1, read as the reverse complement.
CGGCCAGCAGGGGTAGCCGCTGGATCGTCGGCCATGCCCTGCACGGGCAGCATTCCCGGGAATAGTCGCGCCCAGGCGGCGGTGTAGGCTTTCTGGTAGGCCAGTTCGCGCTCGGCGCGCTTGGCTTCGAGACGGACCTGCAGCTCGGCGTAGCGTTGCCGTTCCTGGTCCGAGTCGGCTTCCACCCCGAGGGTGGTGAGCGGATCGAGCTGCGGCGACCAGTAGTGGCGGGGTCCAGCCTGCAAGCGCTCGAACTTGGCCCATTCATCATCCGTCAGCCCCCAGGCCGTTGCCCGCGCCGCAGCGGATACCTCCCGATCCAGCAGCGATTGTTCGCTGAACTGCGGAGCCGAGTCGACCAGTTTTGGCGCGCTCCACGCCACTCCTGTGAACAGGCAGCTGGGAACCAGAATAAACGAGAGAATGGAGAGCCTAGCCATACGCACCTCGTCACGGCAGGGGCAGTGTGTGGTCGCCATGCCCCGGGACATGGAACACCACCTGGTCTGCGCGGATCGCGCGCAGTTGCCAGCTGTTCAAGCTGTCGCCAGGCTGCAGCAGGTGCACGGTCGTCAATGAATGCGCACCTGAGGGCAGGGCGGCCACGAACCTGAGGTCACCTCGGGTCTCGATCCCGAGCAAGATGAAGGGCGGTGTCAGCGCCTTGGCCTTGGCTTTTTCACCCGTGGAGGCCTTTGGCTGGGTGTTGGCGGCCGCAGGCACAGAAGGGCGGGCCGACAGTTTCTCGAGCGTGGCCTCTGCCGCAGCCAACCGTTGTTCCAGCGCCTTCAGATCGTTGCTGCTTGGACCTGGCGGTGCCGCCTGGAGCGTCTTGAGCGAGACGGCCAGCTCACCCTGTTGCTGGCCGAGGGCGGCCTGCGCCGCAGTGTGTCTACCTTGCGCCTCGCCCAACGCCAACACCTGCGGCTGCAGCGTCGTGAGCCGGTCGGCCAACGTATCGATATCGCGACGCAAGGCAGGCGCTGGGTCGGCCGGGGCGTTACGGGCCGCAGCCTGAAGCTCGGCCAGTTGCTGATGATGGTTGTACGTTTCGGCGGCGAGCACGGCGGCGCCCAGGCAGAGGGCACCGACCACCAGGGCCTGAAAATGGAGGACCTTCATGGCGTGAGCTCCAGGGTCGAGAAGGGTGGAGCGGGCGGCGGCACGCGCAGGGCATAGCATATGGTCCGATCAACTGGATCGATGTCGAGTCGCCAGGCCGGGCCGCCGATGATGGTCAGGGCGTCCAGCAGCGAGACCGGTCCGAGCTGGTGCTGAACCGCGGGCAGAGGGCGACGGAACAAGCGATCCACCCCAGGGCTATCGGCGCATAGCGCGTAGCCCGAGCGTTGCAGCACGTGACGCAGGGCTTCACCGACGGTGGCGTGCAAGGCTGGCGCGATCTGAACGTTGACCAGTTGATACAGCGGTTGGCGCTGCTCCAGCCTGGGTCGGGTGGTGACGAGGGTGTAACGGTCCTGGCGGACCCAGGCCGGAAGCTGGGTTTTCGGCTGCGTCGAGGCCGCCGGCAAGGCGGGCGGTGCTGCGGGTTCCGGGGCCGGAGGCGGTGGCGGCGTGCTGCAGCCCGCCAGGGCGATCATCAGTCCGAGGGTGGAGAGTGTGGGTGTGTGCATGACCGTGTCTCGACAAATGTTGCCGATACGATGGCGAAGGCGTGAGTCGAGTCCCCACTGGAAAACCGAATCTGGCCTGCCAGATTTTCAGTCGGCCACCACAAAAAAGGCGCCCGGGAGGGCGCCTTGATTAGTCTTCGTTGTAGAGCGGTAGCTCCGCCATTGGTGCGGCGTCAGGGTCAAAGATCAGCAGGCGGGTGTCTGCCTGGCCTGCCAGCATGAGCAGCTGGAGTAGCACCGGCGGGACATGGTCATCGCGCATGCGCGCACAGACTTCGCTGGCGCTCCAGCCGATCCTGCTGGCTTCATGTGCCGCTACCCAGGGTGTCGAGTACAGCTTGCACCCCACGGCATGGTTGCTGTTGAGCTCGAAGCACTCGAAGAAGCCCGCTGGCGAGTTGCACCAAGTGCACACCTGCAGGAACTCGAACTCGTCTGCGGGCAGGTGCGCGCTGCTGATCTCCCAACTGCGGCTGTAGTGTCCGGTGGCAAAGGACAGTTGCTCGATTAGGTCACGCGCAGCCTCGACGTTGCCGAGGTCGCCGATATGCATCGGGCGTCCGAGCTGATTGCCCATGATCTGGTAGAGCACCGTGTTCACCAGACCGTCGGCGGGGCAGCGCATGCGCACAAACTCGGGCACGCACACACCGTCGGTGATCACCGCGACGTCGTCATCGAATAGACACGGCTGCAGGGTGATGGCTTCGTTGGGTAGCTCGTTCTGAGCCGGATGCAGCGTGCGGTAGCACGGCGGGCAATCGTCGGCATAGCTGATCTGCAGGACGCGCTCATAGCGCAGGTCTTGGAAACCGCGAAGAAACGGATTGGGCAGGGAAGGGTGCATGGTGGTTCTCCGAAAACGCCGAGGCCACCCCGAACGGGCGGTGACCTCATGGGCAAGGTGGGCTGTCACATCCAGCCGTACTCGGCCAACGAAAGCGGAGTGCCTTCGCCGACGATGATGTGGTCCAGGACGCATACCTCGACCAAGGCCAAAGCCTCGGTCAGGCGGGTGGTGAGCACCCGATCGGCGCCGCTCGGTTCCGAGCAGCCGGAGGGGTGGTTGTGGCTGAAGATTACGGCGGCGGCATTGTGTTCGAGTGCCTTGATCACCACCTGGCGGGGATACACGGAGGCGCCGTCAATGCTGCCGGTGAAGAGGATGTCGAAGCTCAGCACACGGTGGCGCGAGTCCAGGCAGAGCAGGGCAAACACCTCGTGGTGGTAGGGGGCGAGCTGCAGTTTCAAGTAGGCCGCAGCATCGGCGGGGGTTATCAGCACCTCGCCACGCTGGAAGTGACGCTGGTCCAGCAGTTGCAGGGCCTCGGTGATCAGCGCATCCTCACGGGCGCGTTGGGCCAGTACGGGATCGAGTGGGCCGACCAGGTTCAAGGCGGTGTTCATGGGCAATTCCTCGTGAGAGATGGAGCGCCACCCCCTGGGGCGTGCCCCAGGCTGGTTTAGGTGTGTGATCAAATGCGCGTGAAGCGATGTCGCGTGCCGTGCAGTGGGCTTAGGCAGCCCTCGCACGGTTGCGTGGAGAAGGCCTCGATACCGGCGCCGGTATGCGGGTCGAAATCGGCGCTCAGCGGTAGCAGGGCCTGCAGTTGGCCGCGCATGTGAGCGATGCGGTGTTTGACTTCAGCCTCGCTGTAGTACAACGACAGCGCGCTGAAGTCGTCGTAGGCGTCCGCCTGCAGGCAGTCCTCACAGAGCCAGAAGCTTTCCATGGCGACCTCCGACGTGAATGAACAACAGGCGCTCATAAGAGCGCCTGCTGCGGGCGGTCAACCTGCCTTAGGCAGACTGACGTGCGGCGGTGGATTTACGTGCAGCGGCTGGAGTTGGCTGGCCTTGGTCAGCGTCACCGTCCAACTGTTCCGACTCTCCTGATTCAGCAGCCTCAGGGGCGTCGCTGTCGGTACGAGCTGGCGCACGGTAGCTGAATTGGCCATCAACTTTGATCCATTCGATGAAGATCAGTCGGCCTTTGAGGCTGGCGCCGGGTTGCCCCTTGCGTTCGCCTTTCTCGTACATGAACGGATCGACCCAGATGTCGCCGATGCGAAACGCGATAAGGACCTTGCGTTCAGCGCGGACGTCCTCCAGGTGTTCACGGATCAGCCGGTCGGCTTCACCGCTGGCGACCTTGCAGTCGAAGCGGGTGTACTCGACGTCGTCTGAGGCACCGTGCAAGGCAGCGATGTCACAGGCCATGAACGCTTGGCCGCGGCGAACCGGGACTTCGCGAACACGGTTCAGGTAACCGATGCCTTGGGTGTGCAGGTTGAAGTAGGTGGTGGGGGCGTTATTGCTTGCAGTAGTCATGATGGAGCTCCTGTTCAGCAGAACGCGGACATCCACCGGCCTTGGCGGCTGGTGAGTTCCGCAAGGGGAGGTGCAAACACATGATCGGTCGAGAAGGCGCTCATCACCGATGGGCCGGTGACCGTGCGAGCTGCCGAGCGCGAGTCGCACTTGTGGGAGAACCACCCGAAACGGGCGTAGCCTTGAAGGTCCTGGCTACCGGGGTGCTGTCAACGACAGCGGCGTGCAGCTCATCTATAAAACGCTGCAAAAGGCCCGTCAACCGTGGTCTTCAGGCGGTTTGAACGGGCGGAATTAGGAGGCCTTCAGTGGATTGTCGGCGGCGAAAAAATAGCCCGACGGTCATCAGGCTAGGAAGAGTTGGACCACCCTTGACCCGGCGATTGTGGCACCGGAGTCCGTCGCAGACCTCCACTGCCGATCCACCTGGATCAACCGACCCTTGTCGTGGCCTGGGTCGGAATCAACTGGCACGCATCCGCGCACAAAAGGTGCCCAGTGTTTCGCCGGCGGGCACCGGAGCTGAGCATCGTCGCCGAAGCGGATGACCCCTGAGGCCTGGTGCAAGCCGCACGGGTCATCCACCTGGGAGACTTGGAAACGCTGAATAGGCATCTGCTGATGACGTGAAGTATGGCTCCGAACTCTAGGAGTCTGACCGAGCTTCCCGGAGCGAATCGGTCTTGGTCGCCAAGCGGCGAGGGGCTAGATCACTACACCAGCGCTGCAGTGTGCCGTCAAGTCATGCGTTTTTCGCCCGCTTGGCTTTCGCCACCGGTTTGGTGCCCTTGCACTCGGGGTAGCGGATGCACGACCAGAAGCTGCCGGTGCGACCTTTGCGCTGGCGCATGCCGCTGCGGCATACCGGGCAGAAGGGCCCCTTGCTGGGGGGCGGGCGCAGGGTGAGCGTGGCGTTACTGCGCACCAGTCGAGTCAGCCATTCTGCCTGTTTGGCGAGAAAGGTCTCGACGCTCAGCTGGCCCGATTCGATGCGGTCCAGCGCCTGCTCCCATAGCGCGGTCATCACCGGGTCGGCCACTTCTGGCGGCACCGCTTCGATCAAGGTATGCGCCGCCGCTGAGGCAGCCAGGCTGCGTTTCTTCTTGGTCAGGTAACCGTGGTCGATCAGGCCTTGGATGATCGCTGCGCGGGTGGCCTCGGTACCGAGCCCGCAACTGTCCTTGAGCTTCTGCTTGAGACGCGGATCGGCCACCTGGTTGGCGATGGTCTTCATCGCTTTGACCAGCGTACCTTCGGTATACGCCTTGGGCGGTTGTGTGCGCTGTGCGTTGAGCGTGGCGTCAATCAGCGCCACCGTCGCGGATTCACGCAACGTCGGCAAGCGCTGCGCCTGTTCGGCCGGCTCGGTGCCGTCGGCCTCGTTGATCACTGCCTTCCAGCCGCGGACCAGGATCTGTTTGCCGCGCGCCACCAGGTGATCTGCCTGGCTGTGCAGCAGCGCCTGGGTTTTCAGGTACTCGTGCTCGGGCATGAGCTGCGCGAGGTAGCGGGCGCGAATCAGCGTGTAAACCGCCCGCTCGCGCTCGGAGAGCTGCGCCAAATCCAGTCTGACGGCGGTGGGAATGATGCCGTGGTGCGCGGTGATCTTGCTGCTGTTCCAGGCGCGTGAGCGGCGGCTGGGGTCGACTTCCTTGAGCACTGCCCCCAGCGATGGTGCGGCGGCGGCCAAGGCGTGAAGGACGTGCGGCACCTCATCGAGCATGCTCTCCGGTATGTAGCCGCAATCGGTACGCGGATAGGTCGTCGCCTTGTGGGTTTCATACAGGGCCTGGGCGGTGGCCAGGGTCTCCTGTGCACCGAGCCCGAGCTTGGCCGAGCAGATCTCCTGCAGTGTGCCCAGGTCGAACAGCAGCGGCGGGCCTTCTCGCACGTGTTCGACTTCCAGATTGTCGATCACGGCGGTGCCGACTTGAATAAGGCGTTTCAGCGCCTGCTCTGCGGCGGTTTCGTCGATACAGCGTCCAACCGCATCGCTGACCGCGGTCGTGGGCTGCCAGCGCGCTTTAAAGCGGATCCCGTTCTGCTCCAGGTGCGCATCGACGGTCCAGAACGGTTGCGGCACAAAGCTGGCGATCGCCCGGTCGCGCTCGACCACCAGGCGCAGGGTTGGTGTCTGTACGCGTCCCACCGGAAGCAGGCCATCGAACTCGGCCCGGTGGCCGAGCAACGTGAACAGCCGGCTCAGGTTGATGCCGACCAGCCAGTCGGCTCGCGAGCGGGCGAGGGCACAATGGTACAGCGGCAAGGTCTGCTCCCCCGGAAGCAAGCTGGACAAGCCCCGGCGGATCGATGCGTCATCCAACGCGGACAACCACAGACGCAGAATCGGCCCCTGGTACTGGTAGCGCTCAAGGATTTCCCGGGCGATCATCTCGCCTTCGCGGTCTGCGTTGGTGGCGATGACTACTTCGCTGCAGGTGCGCAGCAGCTGGCTAATCACCTTGAGCTGGCCAGCGACCTTGGGCTTGGCTACCAGTTGCCAATGGCCGGGAATGATCGGTAGATCGTCCAGGGACCAGCGTTTGTAATCGCCATAGGCTTCAGGCGGCGCGGTTTCCAGCAGATGGCCGACGCACCAGGTGACGGTGATGTTTTGGCCCAGCAGGCAACCATCACCGCGGCGGCTGGCCTGCAGCACCCGGGCGATGTCGCGGGCTTGGGAAGGTTTTTCGCAGATGAACAGGCGCATACATGGGCCCTCTCGGTGGATACCGACAGGGTGGGGATATCGTCGCTGAGCGCCAGGGTAAATCCGAAGGTGTCTAGGTCATATCGGCGGGCGAGTGTTACTTGCGTTGCGCGAGGTGGTTTGCCAGCGCTTTCAAGGACTCCAAGGCAAACTGCTTATCCGCCTCATTGAGCTCCTTGATAATGGAGTTGATCTGCACGCCCAGGTCCTGCGGCCGAGGGCTGATCGCGAGCAGCAGCTCATCGGCGGGACAGCCGTACAAGTCGGCCAATTGCAGAAGCTTGGACACCGAGAGCTCAACGAAGCCTCGCTCCAGGCGCGACACCGCTTCGCCGGAGATCTGCAGGTGCTCGCCGACCTGCGCCTGGGTCAAGTGCCGGGCACGACGATACTTCGCCAACTGGCGACCAATGTGATGTGGGCTAGGCTCTTTCACTGGCAATGGGGGCGCTCTCCAATTCGACCCATATGGTCGAACAGCACCCCAAAGATATGAACGACTCAAAAGGTTGACTAACAACCCTGTGGGGCGTATCACCGAAAAATGCTGGATGACCCGACCGTCACCACGGAGGCGACAAACTTGCACGGATCCCACCAGAGTGAGGCAGATGCGCTAGCGATCAAGGCCTATGAGCTGTTCATGGCCACCCATCTGGAACCGGACAAGGAGCAGGCTCGCGCCCGGTTGATTGCATGGGTTCAGGAGAGTCCGCTGCACTGGCGGGCGTTCCTTGCCCTGGACCAGTATTTGGCGGAAGTGAAGCAAATGCTGGAGCATGAGCGAAAAAAGAGTGCCCGGCGGGAGTAAAGCAACGGCAGTAGCTAATGTTGCCCGCTGAGCTGACTGTATGGCTCCAGTGATATCGCGCTGCGGGCGGCGATTCCACTGAGTACCACGCACTTATCCGGACTTGCGTGGCGCTTTCTTGCCTCCCCCTTTGCGCGATGAGCTGGCGTTGTCGCTGGCTTTCTCGCGCATGGTCACCGAGGCCAGGCGGTGCGGCAGAATACCGATGCGCCGCGCCTCCACCTTGAACGTCACGCGCGCGTTGTCCTCGCTGTCTTCCCACTCCTCCTTGACCGTGCGCCCTTCAACCAGGACGCGCATGCCTTTCTGGTACAGCGTGGCCCAGTGTTCGGCGTCGCGGTTCCAGAGCTCGACGGGCGCCCAGTAGCCGCCGCGATCCTCGTAGCCGCCTTCCCGCGGTACCGGGTTGTCGAAATAGACATTCAGCCGCAGTAGGCGCCGCGGCTCATCCGGGTTGGTGTTGAACTCCTGATACTCCGGCACGCTGCCGATGTTGCCTTCACCAACAAACAAAGTACTCATGCGGGTTACTCCTCGGTGGGGGAACGGGTTAGGGCGAGCTCGGCGGCCTCAAGCTTGCTGGCACCGGTGATGGCCTGGCGATACAGCGACTGCAGGCTGCTCATCTGCAGGTTCAGCACCACACGGTTGGTCTCCAGCTGATACAACGCCTGCCGCAGTTCCGGGTGCAGACGCGGCTGAACCACCGCCTCTTGCCACACCTGCACGCCCATGCGCTGAAAGTCTGGGCTGCGCCAGCGCAGGAAATCGGTGCCCGTCGCGCTGTGCTGGACGACCAAACGCAGGTCCAGAAACGAGAAGGGTGGCTGGGCCATGATCGCCAGCATCACCGCCATCAACTCGGCGACCTGGGTGCGCAGGCGCAGGATCGACTCGGCGAACTGCCGCAGCTCCCCCTTACCCTTAAAAGGCTTTAAAAGGCCTTTTAGGGAGCCACCTTGTGCAAACTCGCGATAGGCATCGGCTGACAACCGCCGGGCAATGGCTTCGGCCAGGGTCATGCCTCACCCCCGTCGTTCGGGGTGTCGGCTGTGGGCTGTTCCTCGGCTTCGGCAGGATTAGGGCCTTCGATCTCGGACGGCGCTTTGCTGCGGGCGATCGGTGGGGCGAATTGTGAGCGGCGCGTCCCTTCAAGAATGTCCTGCGGCAGGGTGCCGAACTTGTCGATGGCTTCGCGGGCGCGGGCGTTGTTGGCGGCCATGTCGTCGCGGCTCACCCCGGCCAGGCGGTAGCGCTGCGCCAGGCCGAACAGGCTGCGCAGCAGATGTGCGCCGCCATCGATCCAGGACTCCATGTCGCCCCGGCCGATCAGCGCTGTGTGGTGGGCGAGCAGTACCCGCCGGACGAGGGTGTCGTAGTCGGTGAGCAGGTAGATCGCGAGAAAGCCCAGCTGGCTGCCGATGAACAGCGGCAGGGTGACGGGGTGGATGTTGAGGTTGTCACCGACATCGACTTGCGGGGGCAGGGCCCGTTCCACGCGGCTCATTTGCTGCGTCAGCGTGGCCATGTCCAACCTGGCCTGCAGCAGCTTTTCCTCCAGCTGCAGCATGAACCAGTCCGCGTACGGATCGCCCTGGCTGCTGGAGTGCTTGAGCAGGTTGGTGACGCTGATGTAACCGGGCATGCCCAGGATCGGATGTACCCCGTCGCGGCCGCTGCGCCCTTGCCACAGTCGCGCGGCATGGTGGGTGTGCAGGGTCAGGGTGATGCTGCTGCGCAGGGAGCCCAGGTTGAGTTGGTAGTGATCGACCATCGCCAGTACCTCGCCGTCGGAATGACGCCGACGATGGGCCGATCCTTGGCTGGCGATGCGGATCAACCTGAAGGTGGATTGCTCGCATTTTCCCGAAGGTGGACTTCCCTGGAAACGATGGCATAGGCATTAAATCCACCGAGTTCCAGCCCTATTTAGCCACACTGATCCCTCGGCAACGTTGTTTCAATTCCTCCAGGCAAGAGAGGGCGAGTGGCGACGCAGTGCGCTGACCGCTGCGCTTGGATCGCTCGCGAGGCGGATCTTCCGACGCAGGCTTGGCTGTGCGTGAGGAAGGGGTTGAGGATTTTACTTCCTCGGAACGCGCGGCCCACAGGGTGAACTCGTCCTTGCAGGCGCGCTTGATCAAACCCATCAGGTAGGCGACGGGTTTTCGGATCTCTCCGCGGGCGCAGCGCACCGCCGCTTCGTTGATTACCGCTTGTTGCTGTTCCGGCTCGAGCTGACGCATCGCCTGCGAGGCCATGCGCCGCTCGTTCGTGTTCAGCGGTAAATCCGCAGGCCAGCGCGCTCGACCAAACTCCACCTGCTCCAGTACCGTACTTTTTTTGCTTTGGTCTTTCTGTACTGTACGGCCGGCGTCGGCATTCCGAACCACAGCCGAATCAGGTGCCTTGCCGCAGGGGTCGCAATCGGCGGCCGAGGCGTGAGCATTCCGAACGGGGTGGCGCAGACCAGGTTCGGAATGGTGCGCCTGCGCGCCGTCGTTCATCAGTGGCAGCGTGTGCTGCTGTGCCGGCGGCAGTGCGCCCAGTCGGTCCTTGTCGCCCTGGGCAACCTGCGGGTCGGCTTGAATTTCGCTAAGCACATGCTGCGTCACCTCACGCACGCCCTTGGTGGCATGGCTGAGGTTCTGTTGCAGCAACCCCGCGTAGCCGCTGTCCAGCTCCAGCTGCTCGGCCGGTGTCAACGGATCGCCGTGCAGCACGTAGATGCAACCGCGCAGGCAGCCTTGGGCATCGCGCGAGCGGTCGACCAGGCTGAGCCAGCGGGTGGTACGCAGGACGTTCAGTGCGCGGGCGATGGTCTCGCGCGACGCCTGGGTACCACAGGGGCTGGTCGCCAGGTAGGGCTGCAGGTCCTGGTAGCGAGGCGTTTTCACCTGGCGCTCGGTGATCAGCCAGTGCAGCACCTGCCAGGTGTTGCGCTCCAGCGGGGTCAGCCGACGATCGAGTAGCAAGGCCTGCGGCAAGGGATTGTTGTCGCCGTAGTAGATCGTGCGCAGCGCCGGTTCCGCAGCAGTTGCTTGTTGGACCCGGGCAGCCTGACACTCATTTCGGCGTCGAAGGGCGTCGTAGCACTGGCGCACCACGTCCTGCCAGTCGACCTCGTAGAAGCTCAGCATGGTGCGCCTCCGTACTGTTCGACCTGTTGCCAGACCAGCGTCAGGCTGATGTGTTGTTCCTCGGCCAGCATCATCATGGTGTCCAGTGGATCGTTGTCTGGATCTTCCTTCCGCAGTTGGCTCCAGCGGTTCCACACCGCATGCTCCTGGGCTTCACTGAGCTGGACCGGGCGGCCGCGGTGGGTCTCGATTTTCAGCACGCGGCGGCGCAACGCCGTTTCCGAATGGTCCAGGCCGAAGCAGCGGTACATGATGGTCGAGCTCGCGCCAAGCTTGAGCGCCCGGTTGATCAGGCGTTCGTTCTGCTCGTCGCGCTCGGCCTGGATGATCAGGCGGCGCAGCACGGTGATATCGACCTTGACCTCAACCCAGGCAATCGATGAATGCGCCAAGTGGGACAGGGTGGTTGGAGGCAGCGATTGCAGCACCTCGATGTCCTCGTCGGCAAGGCCTAGTGCTTTGCAGCGTTGCAGGCGGCCATGGCGCAGCTCATGCAGCACCTGGTTCAACATCGCATGGTTCAACAGATTGAAAGTCGTACTCATGAGGCGGCTCCTCACTTAACGATTGGACGACAGCGTCAGGTCGATCAACTGCCGGGCGTGGCGGATTAGGCTGAACAGCTGCTCCAGCTGGGTATTGGGTAGTCGTTCAAGGCCCACGGTCAGGGCAGGGCGTTCGAGGAAGGGCAGGTCGTAAGCGCCAATCAGCAGTTGGCCGAACAGTGCGGCCGGCAACTGCTGGCGTTGCTGCCAGGTCACGTCGTCCTGCAGTCGCAGCAGGGCCGAAAGCACTAGCTGAATGCCGGTGTGTCGTGGGCTCAACTGCGGGCCATGTTCGATGGCCAGGGTGAAACCCAAGCCCTCTGCGTGCGGTTTGACCATGGCACTTGCTTCGGCATAGGTTGCTAGGTCAGTCGCCAGGGCGGCGCAACGCTCACGCAATGCATTGATGTCATCCTGTATCGGTGCGCGAGGTGAGGCGGAGCGCGGGGAGGGCTCACCGACCTCAAGGGTGTTTGGCCACCCCGCTGCAAGCGGTTCGTCATCACTCAGCGCTTCGCGGATGTTGGGGAGGCGTGGCGCCTCGGCTGCCGCAGTGTTGTCCGCGCTGTTCATCGGCTCAGGTGCGGGCGATTGATACGCCGATTGTGCTTCGGCTTCGCTGGCAGATGTCTGGGGGAAGGACTCGCGGTGTGAGGCTTGCGGGAGAGGCTGAGGCGTGTCAGAAGGCGGGAGTGAGCGATGCGATTCCTGATGCATTTCCAGCGCTAGGAGGCGGGGTGTCTGCTTCAACTGCACCGCCATCCTGGCGATCAGTTCGTCCTGCAGCTCACCCCAGTTCAGCTCGGGCCTATCACTGTCGAACGCCGACAGCGCTTCGAACCACAACAGCGCAAATTGTTGAACGTCCCCCAAATACTGATTCCAGATCGACTCTGCCCGGCGCCGCAGGTTGATGACTCGGACGATGGTGGGCTTGCCCAGACCGGCATACAACACCTGTGGAATAACCGGAAGCAGATGCTCGAGGGTGTCGAACATACGGCTGATGTGCGACTGCGAAATCGGGTAGCCGCTCTTGCTCAAGCGTGTGGACAGTTCTCGCTGACTGAGAGGGGTATCCGGCGCCTGCAACATGTGCTTGAGTTTCGCCACCGCCAGGGCTCGCTCAATGAACGTAAGCTGACCATGCAGGTCACTTTCGGCCAGGTGCCCGATCAAGGCATGCGACTCGGACAGCCAAGGGCGGAACAGGCAGTGGATGTGAAAGAATCGCTCCTCCCGGGTTTCCTGCCACAGTTCGCCGAGGATGCTTAAACGCGTGTTGCCGCCGTTGCGGATGATGAAGTGCGGCTCACCCGGGCGGCGTGTTATCGCGGGGGGCTGGTCTAGGCCGCGTTCGCGGATCGAGGCTTTGATTTGGTCATACAGCGGGTTGCGGACCACCCGTGGGTTGAGTTCGTACGGGCGCAGTTGTTCGAGGCTGACCACCAGCGGTGTGTCACCGATGGGCATAGGCGTAGTGTCGCGGCCATGATTCTGCGGAAAATGCGCCTGCTGCAATTGACGGGTGATGTCGTTGGAGGAGGGCGGCTTCATCACAGACTCTCCCTTCAGCCACGACGACTGAGCCGGCGGTCGGCTACGAACGATTGGCCCGGCTCCTGTGCGCCCGAGTCGACAAGTCGCTCAGCCCAGTGCGGAAATAATTCGATGGCCAGCGCGCGCATGACCGCCGCACCGCAAGGGCCGCTGCTGCCGGATGGTGGAGTGGGCTCGACGCGGTGAACCGGCAGTCCCAGCGAGGCGGCATTGGGGTAGGCCACACGGTCGGGGATGACCGTGGTGCAGACGCTGACATGGGGATCGGCGTGGAAAGAAGCTTGCAGGCTCTGCATGATCAAGCGCGTGTCACGACGATTGGCGTTGACCTGGTTGAGCAGTAGCTTCACCGATGGTAAAGCGACGCCCAGGTAGCGGTAGAGCTCCAACTCTTCAAACAGCGCCAGCGTGCCACGCCGCAGTTCACGTGCGGCGAGCATTTCTGGGGGGACCGGACACAGCGCACAGTCGGACGCGAGGATAACCATCTCCACGACGACACTGCGCGCGCCTTGGGTATCGATGATCAGCACGTCGTAGAGACTCGAGAAAGCCGGCAGCATATTGCGGAGGCGCAGACGACCGTCGGCGGCGTGCAATAGCAGGGTGCTGATGTGCCCGGCGCGGTCATTGGAGACGATCAGGTCCAGATGCGGGATGACGGTGGCGGAAATCACCTGTTCAGGTGCCGTGAGTCGTTGCGCGATAAACTCGTAGCCACCAGCCTCACGGGATTCACGCAACGCGTAGTAGCTGGACAGCGTCGGTTGGCTGTCCAGATCCAGCAACAGGACACGAAGGCCCGCATCGGCGAGCATACCGCCCAGGTTGGCGGCGATAGTGGTTTTGCCCGCGCCGCCCTTGGTTGAGATCAGCGAGAGGACGTCCATGACGCTACTCCCTGGCCGACAGTCGATCATGCACCCACTGCTCGATTTCCAGCGAGTCCCAACCGACGGCGCGAGCACCTATGCGCCGGCATTGTGGGAACAGCCCGGCTTTCATCAGGTTGTAGATGTGCGAACGCTTGAAGCCGGTTCTTTGCTCCACCTCGTTGCGGCGCATGATGTGGCGGTCGGCAGGCAGCGGGGCAGGGCTGATCGGTTGCATGATGTCACTCCTTAGCACCATGTGGTGCGCAGTGGGATGTGACAGTCAGTGAAGTTCGACGCGGAAGAAAAAACATTGTCAGGCAATGCCGAGCATTGCCTGACAATGCGATTTCAGCCCCGCCCTACCTGGGCAAAATACCGGCGCGCGTGGGCAAATCTCCGATCAATGGTGCTTTTGCTCAAGCTCGGCAACCCCGGGAAACGGCGCAAAATCTCTTGGACCAGATCGCTCTGGGACTTGTAGATCGACTGCTGGCGGCCGTCCTTCGATTTGCCTACCGTCACTGCCAGCATGGCGCCCACGAGCATGTTGTGCGTGCTTTCGGAGGCCTCGGAGGGAATGCCCTGGGCCTCAAGTCGCGTTGTCAGCTCGCTATTACATGAGGTGAGCGTTGCCAGCTCTTCAGCCCTTGCTGCAAGCTCGTCGCGCAGCTTCTCGATCGTGCGCTGGGCAGCAGAGACTTCTGCTTCCTGTACCAGATGAGCATTAAGGCTGACACAGTTCAAATGGTTGAGATTCTGCGGGAATAGGAACGCAGGCTTTTCACCGGGGTAGTTGCGAGCGAACCAGACCAGCAAATCGGCACGCCGAATAGTCCAGTACTCTCGATGTACCTGGTTGTCCAACGTAATTGGGCGGCCCAAGCACGTCGCTGGCAGCTCACCACTGACAATGGCGTCGTAGATACATTCCGCGTAAATGTGCAGAAACGGCCACTGGGGAAAATGCTTGAGCAGGCTGCCTGGGTGGGAAAGATCGACCCGCAGGATTTCTTCCTCGTGGTCGGCAAGGCCACACCATAGAATGGCTGCGTCGATAGGATGATAAGAGCTTCTGATCGAGATCATGGCACACAGCCTCCTGCTGCGTTCTTCCTGAAATCGCTGGCGAGGGCGGTGCATGTGTCCAGCGAGCGATCTAACACGGGATAATTTCGACAACATGAACGTGACAGTTCTCGAAAACATTTGTTCAGCGACGAAGGAGCAGAAGCGACAAGCTGTGCAGGAATACGTGGGTATCTGCGGCGGTGATCGCCCATGCAAAGCACTAGCCATTGGCATGGAACTTCGGCAGCGTCCGCAGATAGCGCGGACGCTCGGCCCGTTGGCCAGGTGGTAAGCTCCAGCAGACTCATCAGATAGGTGCCGCGATGGCTGGCAACCGCGCCCTTGGGGTCGCCGGTGGTGGCGGAGATATAGTAGAGGGCAATCGGTTGCCCTTCGCTTGCAAGCAAGCGTTCATAGTCGGTCTCGCCAATCGCCGGCTCGATGGGCGCGAGATGGTCGTTGATATCGATCACTGTCAAGGGATATCAGAGCCGCTCCATTGCCGCCGCCGCGGGGTTGGCAAACTCGCGATCGACCAGCAGCAGTTTGCATTCGCCGTGACGTAGGATGAACGCAACACCTTTGACATTTAGTCGATAGTTGACGCCGTTGATCACCCCCCCCGCAGTGTTACCCCATATGGCGCAAGCAACTTACAGTGAATTGCGATAGCCGCCAGCCGGCGTTGGTAGGGCGGAGCGTAACAGTCAGAACACTGTTACGTTCCGTTTTCAAGTGCAGATTGTCAACCGATGGACGTAGTGGCAGTGAGCAGGGCATGGGCTGGAGGTCAAAACCTGTGCTCCGGTCCCGGTAAAGCCCCACGCTCGACGTGTGCGGCAAAAGCCCGGGCTGCATCGGCGAGCGCTCAACGCATCGGTGGAATGCTTGACGAACTACGGCATAAGACCGCAATTCAAACCCACCATGCATTAAATGACAAGTACTTAACCTTCACTCCCGTTGCCCGGATTCAGGCCGCTGACGCAGAATTTTAACTGTCCACCGAGCGGCGGAGGGCTCAATGGCGACCGTTTCGCCGACATGGTCGTGTATTGGCAAGGAATGGACAGCAAAGTTGCGGCCTGATCGGCTTGGTCAGTACTTAGTGCACGTGGTTGAACACGGGTAGCCCGTAAAGCTTGAAAGCTTCGCAGGGGCTGATGGCGACGTGCTGCAGACGGTCTTGTATTAACTGACCATGGAGGGATGAGGCGTGGAGATGATGGGACTGACCGGCCGTCAGCCCAACAATCTGAGGTATCGATTATGAGCGGCGGAGTTAAGGGGCGGCGCTTGGGGGCACCTAGCCTTGTAGGTGCGGCCGTCGCTGTCGGCCGCTATAGGCCTCAGGCGGGGTGTGAGGTGGGCACCAGCAACTCGCCGAGGCGGTTATTACGTGCCATGCGCTCGCCTACCGGTTCGCTGTTGTTCAGCAGCGAAAGGCTTATCTGGTAGGCATAGATCAGGTAGGCACGGTCGCTGGCGTCCTGCGGGTCGACGCCGGCCTGCAGTAGCAGACCTTTGATGTAGCTGAGGCGATAGCGATCGACTTCGTCGATGGACTGGCGGGCGTGCTCGTCACGGCGCGCCCAGGCTCGGATGGCTAGCTCGATGGCAGCGGCTTCTATGGCGGTCTGGCCGTGCAGGGGTAGTTCCATCAGGCGCTGAAGTTGTTGCTGTGGCGTGGCCTTGGCATCGCTCAAGTGGAGGATGACGTCTTCCGTGGCACGTGTGCGCCAGTCTCCAAGGATGCCTTCGAGCAGCTCGTTACGGCTCTTGAAATGATAGTAGAAGCTGCCGCGAGTGATGTTCAGTTCCTTGGCCAGCATGTCGACTCGGACGGCATCGACGCCGCCCTTGACCAGTACCTGCTGGGCGGCATGGATCCAATCTTCTCGGGTCAGATTGGGGCGTACAGACATTGTTGGGGGCCTTGTACTGAGGGTTAAAAAGGTTCGGCCGTGTATGGCTGACGGTCGGCTACGAGGTTGGGATTCTAACTCATGTTTCCCCCCTGGGCATGGTATGCATGTCGCGAGCCCGCAATTGTCACCATTTCTCATCCAGCATTCATTGCTGCATCTCAGCTTCCTGAAGGTCTCCAGCACCCTACGATGGATGGATCAGCGAATCTTCTATGCGTAAACGCCATCAAGGTACATAAATGTATGTTTTTATTTTGGTGGGGTGACGGTTGGTAAGCAGTGGTGTATTCCGCATTTTTAGGGCTTTCCGCTGCATTGGCCTTCTCATTTGGCTATGGGAGCGTACATTGGTGTATTGAAGAGTGTTGACGACGTTGGCTTGCTTCTCTAACATACACATACACATACACATACACATACACATCTGTATTCTGATGGGACAAGAGTCGTGGAGGCATGATGGAAGATATCGGCAAGAGCTTGGTTGCGGCAGGTCATAAGACCAATTATCACGAGGCTGGCCAGGGTGAGGCGCTGTTTCTGCTGCATGGCTCGGGCCCTGGGGTTTCTGGCTGGAGTAACTGGGCGAAGAGCATGCCGGCTTTCTCCGACAAGTGGCGGGTGATCGTTCCGGATATCGCCGGTTTTGGCTTTACTGAGCTCAAGAATGACATCAAATATGATATCAAACTATGGGTATCCCATCTGGTCGGCATCATGGACGCGCTCGATATCGATAAGGCGTCTTTCGTCGGCAATTCCTTCGGCGGTGCTCTGGCCATCGGTCTGGCGGTGTTTGCGCCGGAGCGGGTCAAGCGCCTGGTGCTGCTTGGAACGCCTGCTGGCGAATTTGTGCAGACCGCTGGCCTGCGTGGTGCTTGGGAATATGAGCCGTCGCTGGACAACATGCGTGAGCTGATGGCGCTTTTTCCCTATGAGCAGGACTTGATCACGCCCGAGCTGGTTCAGAGTCGCTACGAAGCCTCAGCCCGTCCTGGTGCCCAAGCTGCGCTGCGCAAGCTGATCCCGCAGCCGAACCCGGATGGCGAAACCATCGTCAAGGGCTTCCCGGCCGCCGCGCTCGCCAAGATTACCGCGCCGACCCTGGTGGTACATGGCCGCGAAGACCGTGTGGTGCCGCCCCAATGCGGGTTGCTGATCGCCAACAGTGTGCCGGATGCCGACCTGCATCTGTTCGGCCGTTGCGGCCACTGGGTGCAGGCCGAGCAGCCGCGCCGCTTTGTCGCCTTGGTGCGCGACTTTCTTTCGGAGTGATGCGCCATGAGTCGCAATACGTTGGAGCGTGTGCTCTGGCAGTTGTCCACCGAGCGCGCGGCGAAGGACAAGTTTCGTGAAGATCCTCGCCATTTTCTGTCTCGCTTCGCCTTGAGTGAAGAGGAAGTAGAAATGGTTGCCGGTTTTGATGTTGCCGCCCTTCAGCGCATTGGGGTCAATCCTATGCTGACCATGGGTTTCTGGCAGGAATTGTCGCCCACTCCAAGCATGAAGCAGTACAAAGCTCTGCTCGGGGCGACCGATGAAAACAGCGCGGGTTTCTCCGCGGCCTTGAAGGGGTAGAGTCATGGGCAAGATCGTTGGCGGTTTCTGGGTGCCGCATGACCCAGTGATGTTCGTTGCCCCTGAGGCGCCGACGCAGGCGCAACGTGACGTGATCTGGGATGCTTACCGGCAGTGTGGTGAGCGCCTGGCCGAGTTGGACGCCACTTCTGTGATCATCGTCGGTTGCGACCATTACATCCTCTTCGGCACCCACTGCCTGCCGCGCTACCTGATCGGTACAGGCGACGTCGACGGACCGATTGACCGCCTACCAGGGTTGCCGCGCCGAGTGGTGAAGAATCAGGAGCAACTGGCCAATCACATTGTCGCGCAGGGTGAGAAGCAGAACATCGACTGGACGGTGGCGCGCAGCTTCACCATGGATCACTCCTTCGCCATCCCGCACCAACTGATCGTCCAGGTCGCCGAACAGCATCTGGGCCGTGAGCTGCCGAGCATCCCGGTGTATCTGGCCTGCGGCGTCGACCCTTACATTAGTCTCCGTCGCGCCGCCGACCTTGGCCGCCAAATCCGTGCAGCCGTCGAGAGCTTCGCCGCAGACGAGCGCGTGGTGGTGATCGGCAGTGGCGGCATCAGCCACCGCGTCGGCACCCACGACATGGGCCGGGTCAGCGAAGACTTCGACCACGAAGTGCTGAGCCTGGGCATCAAGGGTGATCTTGAGGCGCTGTGCGCCTATCGCGACGAGGATATTCTCGAGCGTGGTGGCAATGGCGCAATGGAAATCCGCAACTTCGCCCTGGCCATGGCGGCCGTGCCCAACGCTCGTGGTGAAGTGATCGCCTACGAGCCGGTGCCAGCCTGGGTGACCGGCCTCGGTTTTCTTCAGTTGTATCCCCAGGAGATGACCCGATGAGCCAGATATTCCTTTGTAAACGCGATGAGCTCGAACCGGGCACCTTGAAGAAGGTTGCCGGTGGCGAGGCGGGTGACATCTGCGTGTACAACCTCGATGGCAAGTTCTATGCCACCGCCGATATGTGTACTCATGCCACAGCCTCGCTGGCCGAAGGTGACCTGGAAGGTGACCTGATCACCTGCCCGGTGCACTGGGGACAGTTTCACATTCCCAGCGGCCAAGCGGTGACTTTCCCTTGCGAGAGAGCGGTGCGTACCTACCGCATCATCACCACCGACAAGGAGGTATTCGCCGATACCTCGGCCGAGTCGGAAGAGGCCGAGCTGGCCGCCGCCAGCCCGATCTGAACCAACCACCCAACAAGAAAAAGACCGTGTGAGCGCCATGAATGAGATCATCAAACTCCGGCCGATCGAAAGCAGCGAACCGCTGAAGAACCTCGACCGTATCTGCGACATGGAGTCGGGTCGGATGTCCGGCAAAATCTTCTGGGACAAGGAAATCTACGAGCAGGAGCTGGAGAAGGTCTTCGCTCGTTGCTGGTTGTTCGTTGCCCATGAGTCGCAGCTACCCAAAGCCGGTGACTACCTGACCACCACCATGGGTGAGGACGAGGTTCTAGTAGTGCGGCAGAAGGATGCTTCGATCCGCGTCATGCTTAATGCCTGCCCGCACCGTGGTAACAAGGTGTGCTTCGCCGAAGCGGGCCACGCGCGTGGTTTCATCTGTAACTACCACGGCTGGTCATTCGGTGCCGATGGTGGCCGGCTAATGGGTATGCACGAATCCAAGTGCTACGAGGAAAGCGGCTTCGACAAGTCCCAGCACGGCCTGCGCCAGGCGCGTGTGGCCAGTTACAAGGGCTTAGTGTTCGCCACCTTCGCGGCAGATGCGCCGACACTGGAAGAATACCTCGGACCGATGACCTGGTACCTGGATGTGATGCTCGACATGGACGAGGGCGGCAGCGAGTTTTTCGGCGGTTGCATCCGCTCGACCATCGAATGTAACTGGAAGATCGCAGCCGAGAACTTCGTCGGTGACATCCTCCACGGCGGCTGGACGCACGACTCGGCGGCCAAGGCCATGCTCGGCGGGCCGGTGACCAATGTCGGCGAGCTGCCGGAATCCTACTCGGTGAACTGGAACGGCCATGGCTACGAGTTTGCCACCGATGTAGTGGGCAACGCCGCAACCCTCGGCGAGCGCGAAATCAACAAATACCTGCATACCCTGCGGCCGAAGGTGGCCGAGCGTTTGGGCGAGTTCCGCTCCAAGCTGATTGGTGCGATTTCTTCGTTCACCGTGTTCCCCAACTTCTCCTTCCTTCCGGGACAAAACACTGTGCGCGTCTGGCAGCCACGTGGGCCGGATAAGATCGACCTTTACACTTGGGTGATCGTCAACAAGAACGCCCCGCAGGAGATCAAGGACAAGTGGCGCCGTGGCGCGATGATGACCTTCTCGCCCACCGGCGTGTTCGAGATGGACGACGGCGAGAACTGGGAGTACTGCACCAAAACTAGCCGCGGCATGGTCACTCGCTACCAGGACTTGTACGTTGGACTCGGCATGCACACGCGCATCGACGGCAGCGAGCTGCCCGGCAACGTTTTCCGTGGCCAACTCAACGAATGCAACGCCCGCGCCTTTTATCAGCGCTGGAAAGATCTGCTGCAGTCGCCGACCTGGGCGGATGTGCCGGATCGCAACGGCAAGATGCGCTGAGGAGAACGCCATGACTGATATCGATCGTGAACTGCCGGTGCCGTTCGAACAGGCCCGTGAAGTCGAGGCCTTCCTCCTGCGTGAAGCCCGTTTGCTCGATGACGAACGTTGGGATGACTGGCTGGCGGGTCTGTCCGAGGCCATCCACTACTGGATGCCTGGCATCGAGAACCGCCGTCGCGAGGACCGCTCCGGGCCCTATAAGCTTGAGCACATGGCCTTTTTCGACGACGGTCTGCGCGAGCTGCAGCGTCGCGTGGCGCGCTTCAAACAGCCGTCGGCCTGGGCCGAGAACCCGCCGACGCGCAACGTACACCTAGTTACCAATGTCGAGGTCCTCGCCGGGGCCAAAGCAAACGAATATATCGTCCACTCGTGCTTCATCAACGTGCGTAGCCGTGGCCTTGACGAGCAGCACCAGATCACCGGGCGGCGCGAGGACATTATCCGCCGCGAGGCAGATGGACTGAAGCTGCTTAAGCGCAAGATCCTCATCCCCAATGCAATGTTGCTGTGCAAGAACATTAACACCTTTCTCTGAAGGAGCGCCTCATGGGTTGGTTAGAAGGACAGGTGGCGCTGGTGACCGGCGGCACTGGCGGAATCGGCAGCGCCATCGTGCGCCGCTATGTGCAGGAAGGGGCGCGGGTCGGCGTGATGGCGCGCAACCGCGAGCAGCTCGATGCACTGCAGGCTGAGCTGGGTGATGCCTTGGTGGTGATCCAGGGCGACGTTTCCAGCCTCGCCGACAACCAGCGCGCGGTGGCGCAGACGCTGGAGGCTTTCGGCAAGCTGGATACGTTCGTCGGCAACGCGGCGGTATTCGATTACTTCACTCGTCTCGACCGTATCGCCCCGGAGGAGCTGGAGCAGGCCTTCCAGCGCCTGTTCGCGATCAACGTGCAGGGGTATCTACTCGGCGCGCGATGCGCCACCGATGCTCTGCGCGAGACACGCGGCAGTATGATTTTCACCCTGTCCAACAGCGCCTTCTACGCCGGCGGCGGCGGAATTCTCTACGTCACCGCTAAGCACGCGCTGGTTGGCATGATCCGCCAACTGGCCTACGAGCTGGCGCCTGACATTCGCGTCAACGGCGTCGCACCTGGCGCTACCAATACGCCGATGAAAAGCCTAGAGGGCCTGAACAAGCGAAGCCAGCCACTCAATGCCATTCCTGGTTTCGAGGAAGCTGCCGCGCGTGCGGTGCCCCTGCAGCGCATTGCCGAGCCGGAGGATCACACCGGCCATTACGTGCTGCTGGCCTCGCGAGAGAATTCGTCGTTGACCACCGCGCACATCATCCATAGCGATGGTGGCTGGGAAGTCCGCAGCGCGGGTGGTCGTTAGGCAGAGAAACCGACAACGAAGTACCGCAATAAGCGTTACTGATAACAAACATAAGATGAGTCATTGCCGATGAGTGCGCATACCCCTTCCCAGCACAAGGTGCTGGAGCTGTTCGCTGCGCTGCCCGTGCCTGTGCTGGCGGCGCCGATGTTCCTAGTCTCCGGTCCGCAGCTGCTTAGCGCCTGCTGTCATGCCGGCATTATCGGCAGCATGCCGGCGCCCAATGCCCGTACGGTGGAAATCCTCGAACAGTGGCTGCAGCAGATCACCGCCGAGCGCG
Organism: Pseudomonas sp. D4002; assembly: GCF_013385665.1. Lineage (NCBI taxonomy): Bacteria > Pseudomonadati > Pseudomonadota > Gammaproteobacteria > Pseudomonadales > Pseudomonadaceae > Pseudomonas > Pseudomonas sp. D4002. The sequence continues at coordinate 55,407 of NZ_JACAPN010000017.1, read as the reverse complement.
AGCAGGTCCAGGCGGCAGGTACCACGCTGGCGCCATGGATGCTCAACATGATTGTGCACAGCACCTACGACCGGTTCGCCGCCGAGCTGGAACTGGTGAAGCGCTTCCAGCCACCGATCGTTTCCACCGCCCTCGGCAGCCCAAAGCGGGTACTTGAAGACGTGCACGCCTATGGTGGTGTGGTGATGGCCGACGTGATTACCCCGGCGATGGCGCGCAAGGCCGCCGATGCTGGCGTTGATGCGCTGATTCTGGTGTGCAACGGCGCTGGTGGCCACACTGGTACCAACAACCCGTTCGCCTTCGTCGAGGAAGTACGTAGTTTCTGGGACGGCCCGCTGGGCATCGCCGGAGCCATTTCCAATGGCCGCGATGTGCACGCCGCGCAGGTGCTGGGCTATGACTTCGCCGTGGTGGGTACCCGTCTGATCGCCACGCACGAAAGCCTGGTCGATGACGACTACCGGCAGATGCTTGTCGACTGCCGCATGGATGACGTGGTGCTGAGCAAGGCCGTCAGTGGCGTGCTCGCCAACTGGATGCGCCCCTCGATGGAGAAGGCTGGCATCGATGCCAGCGCCGAAGGCAAAGCCAGCGTCGACTTCTCCGGCAATATCGCCAGCGCCAACAAGGCCTGGAAGCACGTCTGGTCGGCTGGCCAGGGCGTGGGCCAGATCACTCGTCCGTCCAGCGTCGCCGAACTCGTCAGCGAGCTGGTCGATGGTTATCGCGTCAGCCTCGACCGCCCGCTGGGCCAAAACCGTCGTTGAACAGGAGTGCACCGATCATGAGCCATACCCATCTGCAATCCGCCGCCGCCGCACTTGCCCAGGCGCGCCAGAGCCGACAACCCTGCGGTCGGGTGTCCGAGCTTTTCGACATTGCCAGCCTGCAGGATGCCTATGACGTGCAGGCCATCAACACCCGCGCAGCGCTGGACGCCGGTCGTCGCCTCAGCGGCTGCAAGATAGGGCTCACCTCGCTGGCTGTGCAGCAGCAACTGGGTGTCGACCAACCAGACTTCGGCATGCTGTTCGCCGATATGGAATACCGCCATGGCCAGGATGTGCCTACCGCGCGGCTGATCCAGCCGAAGGCCGAAGGTGAGATCGCCTTCGTCCTCGGCCGCGATCTGCCGAATGCCGACACGACCTTGGGCGAGCTGATCAGCTCCGTCGATTACCTGCTTCCGGCGCTGGAGATCGTCGACTCGGCCATCGAGGACTGGAAGATCACCCTGGTCGACACCGTCGCCGACAATGCCTCCTCGGGCCTCTACGTGCTCGGCGATCAGCCGGTGAAGCTAGACGGCCTCGATCTGACCCTCGAAGGCATGCTGCTGGAGAAGAACGGTGTGCAGGCTTCGGTCGGTCTCGGTGCGGCCTGCCTGGGCAACCCGCTGAATGCCTGCCTGTGGCTGGCGCGCACCATGGCCGAACTCGGCCAGCCGCTGCGTGCCGGCGATGTGCTGCTGTCCGGTGCGCTGGGACCGATGACCCCGGTGGTAGCCGGCGACAGCCTGCGTCTGCGTTTGACCCGACTGGGCGAGGTGAGCTGCCGGTTCATCTGAATCACCGTTGCGTGCAGGGCCTCTAAGCCGGCCCAAACAGATCAGTGCTTTACAAAAACAACCGTAGGAGCGGCCCCGTGCCGACTCACGAGGCACCTGGATATGACCGATTCCCCGAACCTTGCGGCACGGCTGGCCCCTGCCGAGGTAATTTTCGAACCGCGCGACAATGGCGAATTCGTCCTGCGCTCGCCGCAACCCCTGCAACCCTATGCGCGTTGCATCGGCGAATGGCTGGAACGCTGGGCATGCGAGCGCCCCGATCAGGTCTATCTGGCCGAGCGGCACAATGGCGGTTGGCACCGCATGACCTACCGTGAGGTGCGCCAGCGCGTCGGCAGCCTAGCCCAGGGCCTGCTCGACCTGGACATTCCTGCGGGTCGCCCGGTGCTCAACCTGTCCGACATCGACGTCGATCAGGCGCTGCTTAGCCTAGCTGCCTTGCACGTCGGCATTCCCGTGGCTACCACCTCGGTGGCTTATGCGCGCCATACCGGCGATGGCTGCAGCAAGCTCAAGGCGATCATCGAGGTACTCGACCCGGCCGTGATTTTCGTGAGCGATAGTGATGCCTACTACCGTGCGCTGGAGCTGATCAGGCCCGACTGCCTTGTGGTGGCCGCACGCAATGCCCAGGAATATCCGGGTGCCTGGCCGCTGGCGCAGCTTTATAAGACCGAGACGCCGGCGGTGATGCAAGCTTTCGCGCGAGTTACTGGCGACACCCCGGCGCGCTACCTGATGACCTCGGGTTCGACCGGGACGCCCAAGGCGGTGGTCAACAGCCACGGCATGCTCTGCGCCAACCAGCAGGCCATCGCCCAGTGCTGGCCGTTCCTCGAACAGGTGCCGGTGGTGGTGCTGGATTGGCTGCCGTGGAGCCACGTGTTCGGCGCCAACCACAACTTCAATCTGGTGCTGCGCAACGGCGGCAGCCTGTATATCGACGATGGCCGTCCCGTGCCTGGCCTGATCGAACGCAGCATCGAGAACATAAAGCTGGTCAAGCCGACCCTGTACTTTAACGTGCCGCGTGGCTATGACGTGTTGCTGCCTTATCTGGAGCGCGACGAGGAACTGGCCCAGGCGCTGTTTGGCCGCCTGGAGCTGCTGCTCTACGCGGCGGCCTCGCTGCCCGTCAGCACCTGGGATCGGCTGGTCGCCTGTGCGCGCAAGGTCCGCAGCGAGCGGTTGTTCTTCGCCAGCGAGTGGGGTTCCACGGAAACTACGCCGGTGCTGACCAGCGTGCATTACCTGATCGACCGCCCCGGTACCATCGGTTTGCCGGTGCCGGGAACGGAGATCAAGTTCGTGCCATCCGGCGGTAAGCATGAGATGCGTGTACGTGGCCCCTCGGTGTTTCGTGAATACCTGGGCGCGCCGCAAAAGACCGCCGAGGCTTTCGATGCCGAAGGCTTCTATTGCATCGGCGATGCCGGACGCCTGGTCGATCCCGAACGGCCCGAGCTAGGCATCCAGTTTGATGGCCGGGTCACCGAGGACTTTAAGCTCAGTAGCGGCACCTGGGTCTCTGTCGGCACCCTACGGCCCAAGCTGGTCAGCGCTCTGGCGCCCTATGCAACAGACTGTGTGATCTGCGGCCATGACCAGGAAATGATCGGTGCGCTGATCTATCCCAGCCCAGCGCTTCGCGAGCTGGCCGGTACCGTCGGGGCGACGCTGAGCGCCGATGAACTGGCGCTGCTGCCTGAAGTGCGCCTGGCCTTGTACGCCGGACTGCAGGCACTGGCCAAGCAATACCCCGCTTCGTCGCAGCACGCCTTCCGCGCGTTGATCCTTGATACGCCACCAAGCCCGGACGCCGGCGAAATCACCGACAAGGGTTATATCAATCAGCGCATGGCTCTGAGCCTGCGCGCCGAGCAGGTCAAGCGGCTTTACGCCGAGACCCTCGACCCCGCCGTAATTCTGCTCGCCGAAGCCTATGGAGAATCCGCATGAGCAAGAAATTGAAAGTCGCTATCGTCGGCTCGGGCAACATTGGTACCGACTTGATGATCAAGGTGCTGCGCAACGCGCAGTATCTGGAAATGGGTGTTATGGTCGGTATCGATCCAGCGTCCGACGGTCTGGCCCGAGCATCACGAATGGGCGTGGCCACTACCCATGAAGGCGTCGAGGGTCTGACCCGCCTACCGATCTTCAACGAGATCGACTTCGTCTTCGATGCTACATCTGCATACGCGCACGTGAAGAACGACGCATTTCTGCGGGGCCACAAGCCCGGTATTCGCCTGATCGATCTGACCCCGGCCGCGATAGGTCCCTATTGCGTGCCGGTGGTCAACCTAGAGCAGAACCTCGGACAGCTCAACGTCAATATGGTCACCTGCGGTGGCCAGGCCACTATCCCCATGGTGGCGGCTGTCTCGCGTGTTGCTAAGGTGCACTATGCCGAGATCATCGCCTCGATCGCCAGCAAATCCGCCGGCCCAGGCACTCGCGCCAATATCGACGAGTTCACCGAGACCACTTCCAAGGCAATCGAGGTGATCGGCGGGGCTGCCAAGGGCAAGGCGATCATTATCATGAACCCAGCGGAGCCGCCCTTGATGATGCGCGACACCGTGTTCGTGCTAAGTGAAGCCGCCGATCAGTCCAGGATCGCCGCTAGCATCGAGGACATGGCCGCCGCCGTGCAGGCCTATGTCCCGGGCTACCGTCTCAAGCAAAGGGTGCAGTTCGACATCATCCCTGAGTCAGCACCACTGAACATCCCTGGCCACGGTCGCTTCAGCGGCCTGAAGACCTCGATCTTCCTCGAGGTTGAAGGCGCCGCCCATTACCTGCCGGCCTACGCCGGCAATCTCGACATTATGACCTCCGCCGCGCTGGCCACCGCCGAGCGTATGGCCCTGTCGATGCTCAACGGTTGAGGACACTGATATGAACGGCAAGAAACTTTTTATCTCCGACGTCACCCTGCGTGATGGTAGCCACGCCATACGCCACCAGTACTCGATCCAGAACGTGCAGGACATCGCCCGCGCGCTGGACAAGGCCAGGGTCGACTCCATCGAAGTGACCCATGGCGACGGCCTTCAGGGGTCCAGCTTCAATTACGGCTTCGGCGCGCACAGCGACCTTGAGTGGATCGAAGCGGCCGCCGATGTCATCGAGCACGCGCGCATCGCTGTGCTGCTGTTGCCGGGAATCGGCACGGTGCATGATCTCAAGGCCGCCTATGATGCCGGTGCACGCACCGTGCGTGTGGCCACCCACTGCACCGAGGCCGATGTGTCCAAGCAACACATCGAATACGCCCGCAGCTTGGGGATGGATACCGTGGGCTTCTTGATGATGAGCCACATGATTCCGGCCGAGGAACTAGCGCGTCAGGGCAAGCTGATGGAGAGCTACGGCGCGCAGTGCATCTACATGGCCGACTCCGGCGGCGCAATGAACATGAACGACATCCGTGACCGTATGCGCGCGTTCAAGGCCACGCTGAATCCCGAGACCCAGACTGGCATGCACGCCCACCACAACCTCAGCCTCGGCGTGGCCAACTCTATCGTCGCGGTGGAAGAGGGCTGTGACCGTGTCGATGCCAGCCTGGCCGGCATGGGCGCCGGCGCCGGCAACGCCCCGCTGGAGGTGTTCATCGCCGCTGCCGAGCGCATGGGCTGGAATCACGGCACCGACCTCTACAATCTGATGAACGCCGCCGACGACTTGGTGCGGCCGCTTCAGGATCGCCCGGTACGGGTCGACCGCGAAACTCTCGGCCTGGGCTATGCCGGCGTCTACTCCAGCTTCCTGCGTCATGCCGAGGTGGCGGCCGAGAAGTACGGACTGAAGACTCTCGACATCCTCGTCGAGCTGGGCAAACGGCGCATGGTTGGTGGCCAGGAAGACATGATCGTCGACGTGGCGCTGGATCTGCTCGCTGCCCGCCAGAAATTCTGAGTTGATGGTGATGTCGATCTGGTTCGGGGGCGAGCTCGCCTTGGAGTATTGCAACCGGCGTAGTGACCGTAGCCTCAACGGCAATCTTGGTATCGGTCTGTTGGTGGCAGGCGCGGACGACCTCAAGGGCAGCATGCCGTTGGGCGAGCACACCGCCAATTCGGCCGGTGTGTTGCATGGCGGCGCCTCCATCGCCTTCACCGAGTCCCTGGCCTCCTGGGTTGGCGCTTTCGTTCTGGACAGCGCTACTTATTACTGTGCTCGGTTGGATACCAACGGTAATCATGCGCCAGGCCGTGGTCGGAAGGGTTGTCTGTGGCACGGTCAAGCCCGCCTCGCCCGGGCGCAAGATTCAAATCAGGAAAGTGCGTATCGACAACGAAAAGTGCGCTCTGGCCTGCCTTTCGCGCGTGACCATGGCGGTGCCGCAAGGCGCCAAGTGATACTGAGGACAGGCTCATGACTTATGCAGTGAAGATTCAACCTTCAGGCCAGAGCTTCGAGCTGGCGGAGGAACTGACTATCCTCGATGGCGCCTTGGCAGATGGGTTGATGCTCAAGCACAGCTGCCGTGAGGGCACCTGCGGCAGTTGTAAGGGCCGGTTGGTATCCGGGACAGTCGATCATGGAGACAGCCCTATGGATGTGCTCAGTGAGCAGGAGCGTGCTGAGGGGCTGGCACTATTCTGCTGCGCACGGGCCAAGTCCGACCTGATCATCGACGCACCGGAAGTTACCGAACTGCGCGGGATAAGTATCCAGCAGACGGCCGGAAGGGTAATGACGTTGGAGAAGGTCAGCCACGATGTGATGGTGCTGCGCGTGGCGTTGCCGCCAGGCACTACCTTCCGTTATCTCCCGGGGCAGTACCTGCAATTCCTGCTCAAGGATGGCTCACGACGCAGTTACTCGATGGCCACATCTGCGCTGCGCGGCAATCAGCTGGAACTGCATATTCGCCATATGCCGGGCGGAGTGTTCAGCGGCTTCGTCTTCACTGGCCTGCAGCCCAAGGCGATGCTGCGCATGGAAGGCCCATTCGGCTCCTTCTTCCTGCGTGACACTGCTGCGCCGATGATCTTCCTAGCCAGTGGCACCGGCTTCGCGCCGATCCAGGCGCTGCTCGAGCAACTGCGCGAGCAGGGCAATACGCGCCCCGTCTACCTTTACTGGGGGGGGCGCCGACGTGAGGATCTGTACCGCCACGAGCAACTGCTGCGATGGACCGCCGAACTGCCCTGGCTCAGTTACACCCCGGTGTTGTCCGATGCCAGCGAGGCGTGTGACTGGCAGGGTGCGACGGGCTTCGTCCATCAGCAGGTACTCAGGGATTTCCGCTCCCTGCGTGAGTTCGAGGTATATGCCTGCGGCGCGCCTATCGTGGTCGACTCGGCACGACGTGACTACGTCGAGCAGCTCGGCTTGCTGGCGGACAACTTCTTCGCCGATGCCTTCGTTTAGCCCTCTTACAGGAGAAGCGTACATGAACGACAGTGCTTGCGTGATGGTGCAGCGCCTGGATTACCGAGGCAATGATGGTGTGCCACTGGTGGCGTATTTGGCCCTGCCAGCAGGCACTGAACCTACTCCGGCCGTGCTGGTGGCGCACGAGTGGTGGGGCAATAACGATTATCCGCGCAACCGCGCCCGTCAATTGGCCAAGCAGGGCTATGCGGCATTGGCACTCGACATGTATGGAAATGGTTAAACAACCACTTCGCCCGATGAAGCGCGCACTTGGATGCACTGGCCGATTCTGAGCGGCTGCGTATGCGCTTCGAGGCCGGTCTGGAGCTGCTACGCCGTCAGCCGCAGGTCAGCGATCAGCAGGTCGCGGCTATAGGTTACTGCTTTGGCGGTCGGGTGGTACTCGATATGGCACGTCAAGGGCTCGACCTGATCGGGGTGGCCAGCTTCCATGGCCTGCTCGGTACCGACACTCCGGCGATCCCCGGCATGGTTAAGGCGGTGATTCTGGTTGCCCATGGCGACGCCGACGAGCTGGTGAGCGAGAGTGATTTGTCGCGCTTCGAAGTCGAGATGTATGAGGCTGGCGTGCGCTACAGCCTCAAGCGCTACTCGGGCGCGCTGCACTCCTACAGCAATCCGGCTTCTCCCAACTACCGCAAGGTCGCCGACCAGCGTTCCTGGGCGGATCTGATGGAGTTTCTGCGACAGCTATTTGACGAAGATAGATCTAAAAGAGGGCTGTCAGCCAGCAGCTGAAAAAAGCTTATGGATGCCGCAGGAATGCGGCAGCCTTCAACTTGCCCTAACAACAATTGAGGCATACACCGATAGTGCCCGGGTTGCGACACATGCGTACTAGCACGCGCATCCTGCTTTTGATCCTCAGTGTAGTGGTGTTCATTGTCTGCCTGAGCCTTTGGTTAGGCTCTGTGTTGCAGCGTAACCTGCTGGAAGAGAAGATCTCAGGTATTTGCACCCCGTTGGATACCGCATCCGACCTGTTGGCCCATTACGACAAGCAGGTGTTCGCTGGTCACCTTAGCCTCGAGGAGGCTCAGCGCCAAGCTGCTGAAGTTGTCAGCACCATCCGCTATCTGGGTGACAATTACCTGCTGATCCTCGACCTCGACTACCTGATGGTCATGCATCCGACCGCGCCAGCGCAGGTCGGTAAGCAGGTCGAAGGTTTCGAGGACGTCAACGGCAAACTGTTCGCCCGGCTGCCAATCCGCACCATCATCCACCGCTCAACGACACGGTCTCGGCGCTTTCCCGCGCGACGCGCGAGCAGACCGATCTGACCATGCTCCTACCCCTCGATGGCAACGACGAGCTGACCCAGGTGGCGTATAGCTTCAACCGTTTGGTCGACGCCGCTCAACAAGTGATCAGCAGCATGGAGCTGGCCAGCCAGTCGATCTCACGCGCCGGCGACGACCTTGACCACCAGCGCTTTCTGAGTGCAACACACTGATTGCAGCATGAGCGATGTCGAGCATTGCGGTGACAACACTGTCTGTGAAGGTTTCTTAGGTCAGCTCAAACGGGAGTGCGTCGGCCATCTGTCGTATCGAATCCATGATGAAGCATCAGCGTATCTACTCGACTGCATCGAGCGTTTTCATAACCTACGAATGCGTAATAGAGTTTCCCGGAAATATGAAGTTTTCAGCCTTTTTCAAACCGTCCTTGGGAATGGGCTGGAGCCATTAAAATGAGAGCAATAATTTGGAGTTACAGAATGAATTTCTTACACATTATTGTTGCTCTAGCGTCGCTTATGGAAGCGGCGCAGGCGGACATAAGGGTAGGGCTCTCTATCTCCTCCTCTGGCCCTGCGGCATCTTTAGGTATTCCTGGGCGTTATACAGTCAGACTATTCCCAAAAGAGATAGCTGGAATAAAAGTTGATTACATGGTTATTGATGATGGCAGCATTCCAGGTCGGGCAAAAGATAATTTTGAAAGCTTAGTCGATGAGCATAACGTCGATGTCTTGATCGGAGGTTCAATTATTCCCACCGCTATCCCTATCTCTGAAGTTGCGAAATCAAAATCAACTCCATTCATCATCCTTTCGCCTCTGGTTTCTCAGGGGGCAACCTAGGGCTGGGTCTTTACCATCCCGCAAACTAATGAGTTGATGGCACAAGCCTTGATCAAGTATATGCAGGTTCATGGCGTCTTATCACTGGGCATTATAGGGTGACAATATTTAGGGCGATGAGTGGTTTGGAGTTTTGAGTCGCTTTGCTGGCAGTACGGGAATCAGAACTATCTCTGATGAGCGATACGATCCCAGCGATGCTTCGGTATCAGTATAGGCGCAACAAGCCCTGGCCTCCAGTCCCGACGCCATTTTCATTGCTGCCGGAGGAGCCTCCGCGACAGTTCCTCATACAGAGTTGAAGCGACTCGGATACAAAGGGCAGATCGACCACACGCACGCGGCAGCTAATCAGGCATTTTTGCGTATGGGAGGAAAGGCGCTGGATGGCGCCGTTCTGCCTGTCGGACCTGTCTTGGTGTGGGATCAGCTCCCTGAGAGTCATCCCTCAAAGCGAAAAGCGCGCGACTTCTCAAAAGCCTATGAGCGGGGGATGGGCCCGGACAGCGTTTCTGTATTCGGGACATATTTATATGACGCTATGCAGCTCATAGCCGCCTCGACTCCAAACGCCCTGAGCAGTGCCCGCCCAGGAAGCGTTGAGTTCCGAAAAGCGCTGCGTGCGGCCCTGGAGAGCAGTGGGCGTGTGGTTGGTGCTCATGGCATCTACGAGTTTTCGCCAGAAAGTCATGTCAGCAGCGAAGAGCACATCGAGAGCTGGTAAGGGCCGTGGATCAGAAGTGGGTTCTGATTGATTCTGACGGCTGAGCGGTGCCGTGTTTGACAGTGCAGTAGCGAAGCTTCTGATCCTGAGGCCTGGCTGGCGGTGGAGCGTATGAGCTGGCATACAGTATTGCATTTTGTCGGATTCTTGCTTGGCGCCAAAAAACTCAATGAATTCTGTTGACAGAACGTTTTTCACGCGTCATAAATACACATGTGTATGTGTATCCTATGTGTGACTACACCGCGCCTCGATCGCAATGCGCAGATCGGGATAAGAAAACAAAAATAAAAATCGGAGCTAACTCGATGATCTCGCGTGCAGAGTCTCGTTCAACTCGACCAGTAACCCACCTCATCACATTCAAGACCTTTCTCTCTTGGTCACAGTCAAGATGGCTGCTCTAAAAATTTTTTGTTCTGCGTATGACGCAGACGTAATCTTTGTAGCTAGCAAGCTAATAAACTTAGAGCTGCTAATTAAAGAGTGAAAGTTATGAAACTAACAAAGTTTTCTTTGGTATCTACGCTGTCTCTGCTTTCCGCTTCTGTTATGGCGAGTAATGGCACCATTATGTCTGGTTATGGGACAAAGAACTCGATGATGGGGGGGGCGTCGATTGCGCTTCCGCTTGATTCAATCGCCGCAGCTAACAATCCGGCAGGTATGGGTAAGGTCGGTACGCGTGTAGACTTTGGTTTGCGTATATTCCATGGGGACGCGGATAACTCATTCCATGGGAATGATAATGAAATCGAAGACATGACGATGGCAATTCCTGAAATGGGTGCAAACTACCAGTTCAGTGATGATGTCACAATCGGCTTATCAGTTTTTGGTAGCGGGATGGCTACTGACTACGAGAAACAGGTCGTTCCAATCCCCGGTCTAAGTAAGTCCAGTAACACTCTCAATCAGATAACCATCGCACCTACCATTACTAAACGTTTTGGTGAGTCTTTCTATGTCGGTTTCTCGCCGACTATTATGTACACGTCAATTGAGACTAATGGTGTTCCTGGGAAAAAAGATACTTCTGACTCGGCTACTGCTTACGGATTTCGCGTAGGGGCTCTATGGGAAGCAACTGAGCAATTATCCCTTGGTATGATGTACACCCCGCGCACTAAGGCCGGAGAGTGGGGAAGATATAAAAACGATATATTTGCATCTTCAAATGGTAGGTTTGATGCGCCAGAGCAACTTGGTGTCGGCTTTGCTTACAAGGTCGCACCTGGTACTACCATCGCCGCCGATGCGATGCGAATCTATTGGGGTGACGTTGACTTCCTTAATGCGAAAGGGGGGTCCGGATACGAGGACATGACTGTTTATCGCATTGGCATTTCCCAAGATATTACAGATCGACTTGTATTTCGCGCTGGCTATAGCCACGCAGATAAATTTGCGCGCTCTGAGTACGCGGATGGACTCTTTCGTGGCCCAGGTATCTCAAATAAGAGCTTTGCGCTTGGTTTTAGCTATGCTCTTTCTGACGGTTACGACCTACAGTTAGGTTATGAACGACAATTGCCTGAGAAGCTTGAAGGCTCTGGTGCAAGCACTGGAACCCGGCTTGATGTAGATTATAACTATATATTGTTTGGGGTGTCGAAGAGCTTCTAGTAGTAGCTTTCGTATAGGGGGTTCATACTCTGTCCTGTAGTGATAGTGCTGGCGTGAGTATGTGGCTCCCTAGTTCCAGTAATCATTAGATGAATGGTGTGGGTTGTGAAAGTCAAACGAGCTGATATTCTTCCTGGTGTCTCTGTGCCTTATATTGAGATGAAAAGTCCACTATTGCCCGAGGCGCGCACACCGGCTTTTGCGCCAGGCACCAAACGGTTCCCGAAAGGTGAACAACTTGTTGCAAAGGGGTTGAGGCTGCCTTGCAGTATTGTTCTTGACCAAGATGTCAGCGTGCCTATGCGGGACGGAATTAAACTCGTAGCAAATATTTATCGACCCGAGGGCGATGTTCAGCAACTACCGGTTGTGATGTCGTTTACCCCGTATGGAAAAATGGGTGGGTATTGGCATTTAGGTCGTTTCCCGTTTAACGGAGGCATTCCCCTAGACTCTCTGTCTGGTCTGCAATCATTTGAAGCACCAGATCCTGCGTATTGGTGTGATCACGGCTATTGTGTTGTGTATGTTTGTGCGCGAGGAACTGATCATTCAGAAGGTGATCACAACTTCCAGGGTAGTTCTAGCGCTAATGACGCTTATGATGCTATTGAGTGGATTGCGGCCCAGTCGTGGTGTAATGGCAGTGTGGGGATGGCGGGGAATTCTCAACTGGCGATGATTCAGTGGGCTGCAGCAGCGGTGCGACCACCGCACTTGAAGGCAATTGCTCCATGGGAGGGTCTCTCAAATCATTACCATGAAAATATTTGTAGTGGGGGTATTCCTTTTCCAAGTTTTCATGCCGATGTAATTGATCACAGCTATGGCAATGGGATGATTGAGGATGTGTGTGCAGCTCTTAAGGAGCGGCCTTTCTACGACGAATATTGGGCTGACAAGGCACCCGATATTGAGAATATAAATATTCCAGCATATGTGGTTGCTAGTTATACAAATCAACTGCATTGTAAGGGCACCTTTGCAGCGTATAGAAAATTAGATCCCGCTCTTTCATGGCTTCGTATCCATAATACGATGGAGTGGCCGGATTTTTATACGCCTGCATATGTTGAAGATATGCGTCGCTTCTTTGATCGCTATCTCAAAGGTAATAAGAACGACTGGGAAAAAACCGCGCGTGTTAGAATGGCGGTATTGGATCTTGGTGGGAAAGATGTTGTTGATCGCCCAGAAGATACCTTTCCTCCGAAAGGTGCCACTCTTAGATCGTTCTATCTAGATGGCCGAGCTCGAAAATTGGTTAATGATCCTGTGGCTTGTTCTTCGGAAGTCAGCTATCAGTCTGATGACCGAAAAGGGAAAGTAGAATTTGAAGTTAAGTTCACTAAAGACACAGAGATTTCTGGGTATCCCGCATTGCGTTTGTGGGTGCATAGCGACGACGCAGATGACATGGACATCTACGTGGTTGTTGAAAAGGTGCGTCGTCGAAAACCGCTGTTCCGATCTATCATGCCTCCTCCATTCAAGCCTTTGGTTGCTTTGATTGGTTTTTTGCATCGCAAAGGGATTTTTAAATACGGTTTCTCTATATTTAATGGTCCCAATGGGCGCTTGCGGGTATCTCGGCGAGAGTTGGATGGTGTGAATTCCAAAGAAAATTTACCGGTTTACAAGTTTAACTCTGAGCAGAAGCTAGCGCGCGGTCAAGTTGTTCCTGTAGATATTTCAATTTTGCCCACCAGCATGAAGTGGAGTGCTGGAGATACGCTCCGACTGAGTGTTATGGGTTATGAGAGGCGCGGGCAATGGTTCCCAGCTGTTGATTTCCCAGAGTCAATTAACGTCGGCAAGCACGTGATACACACTGGTGGCGAATTTAATTCGGTCTTGACACTCCCTATCGTAGAGCGCTGACTGGAATTTTAAGTATCGCTACCGTTGTCCTCTAATTGGTTAGTTGTGGTTTCCTCAGATATCCTTCGGTAAGGGTTAACTGCCTAGACATTGAGGGGCTGAGGAGGCCTCTTGCTTTTTCGATAGTGTGCTGTTGGACGTTCTTACTGCTGTTTTTGACTTTCTATTTATGGCACTTATTGATATTTATTTATATTTCGAACTGGTGCGAGGGAATAGATGTTCTCAGAAATGACTTTCTCGACATTGTTGGTTTTCTGTGCTTGTTTTGTTCTGGTTGTTGTTGTGTCTTTTTATGTTTGCAAGTATTTTTTGTTGGCTCCATTTGTGGATATCGTTGAAGCGTTGAAAAATGTGGCTGGCGCTAAGGTAGACCTTACACTCAGGCTTGATAATTCCTGCAAGGGCGCGGCAGGTGATTTGGCTGAAAGGTTTAATGACTTGGTACGTCGAATCCATGAGTTGGTATCGGGGGGGCAAGGCGGAGTTGGTGAACTGAAAAGCAGCGTATTAGCCCTTAAGAGAAATTCAAACTTTACAAGAGAAAGCATAGACAATCAGCAGATCGAAATTGATAGTATCGCTTCGTCTGTGTCGGAGTTAGAAGCGTCTGCCGAAGAGGTGGCCGTTAGCGCTAGACTAGCGGCAGAGGCTTCAGCAGACGGGGTTCGCGGCGTCGGGGACGCGCTTAAGACTGTTATTGAATCATGCGATGCTGTGAAAAGTCTTTCAGGGGAGCTGTCACTTGCCTGCGATGTTGTCACTGTTTTGGGTAAAGAAATTAGTTCAATTTCTGCTGTTTTAAAGGAAATTGAGGGTATCGCAGAGCAAACAAATCTCCTGGCGCTAAATGCTGCAATTGAGGCCGCAAGAGCAGGGGAGTCTGGGCGCGGATTCGCAGTGGTTGCAGATGAGGTTCGCAACCTTGCTAAGCGTACTCAGAACTCTACAAATGAAATCTCAAATATGATGGAACGCTTGCATAGTGGCGCCGGCAAGGCAGTTGAAGTAATGGTGGCCTCTAAAACCCTATCTCGCATGAGTATGGAGCGGGCGCATGATTCGATGGTGTCAATTGATAGGATAAATTCAGCTATCCAATTAATTGGTGACATGAATTCACAGATCGCCTCGGCGTCAGCGCAGCAAAAAGACGTTGTGGGTGAACTCGGTTTTTCTATCAATCGGGTCGCACAGCAAGGGCATAAAGTTTCTGAGGCGGCTGTTGATAACGATGTTTACAGCAGTAAAATAGAATTTGTGGCTGATACCCTGGAAAGTAACGTGTCTAGCTTTAAGGTTTAACCTCAATTTAGTTATCGGAGATCATACTTTTGGTCATGGACATGGACATTTTAATTTTGCTTAAGCTTACAGTTGAGAGGATTGTGCGGTGAAATATAAACTTTCAAAAAGCGACTTTGCTCCAGCGCCCGCGTCATATCAAACTGAACCACGCTACCTTGGTTATCGGGAGAGTGATTGTTCTAAGCCCTACGCCAATTATTTTACAGAACAAGTTGCTAAAGTTCAACCGCATGTGATTGAGGCCATTGCAGTTGGTCGCCAACCTGATGAGTTCGCATATCAAATCGATGAAGCAGCGGTACGCATGTCTCGTCCCGGCTACGAGGCAATGGAGACAGGGTATGCGCAACTGCCAGACGGCAAGATACTCGTCTCAGTTTTGACAGATATGCCAGGCGTCTGTGCTGAGGAGTGGGATTGGTGGTTCGGGTGGCACGGAGTAGAAACGGCACGTTATAAGCTGTGGCATCCCGGTGCCCATTTCTATTCTGCCGTCGGGCAGGATCGCCGTTCTGATCGTAGTCTCACCGATAGGCAGCGATATGTGGGAAATGTTTCATACGTGGATGAGTATCTCGGCCCTGATAGTAGCCCTTTGTCCGTGCGCTTTCTTGACCCACGGGCTGTTGGTTTTCTCGAGGCCAAACCCGGCTGCACAACAATCGTTGCTCGTGGCGGATTTAGCACCTCTCCGATCAGCTTTGCTTGGTTGATTCATCAAATCCGGCCAACCTCAAACGGATGTGAGATGCGCTCCCGCTTCTTCGTGAATGACCTTGAGGTTTTGAGATTACCATCTGCGTCCATTGCCGGTGGTGGGGCAGGGCGCTTGTTAACAACACCGCTTGGGGGGGTGGTTGAGCCGATCTTGCGCCGCTTTGGGGGCGTTAAGGCTGACCATTTTGGTCCCGTTATGCTTATGCACTGTGCGCAAGAAATGAACCATCTGGCTCGTTTCCTTCCGCAATTGCGCGAAGAGTTCAAGGACTTGCCTTGATAATTATTCTTCAAGATGGGCATGTCGGCCGGTAAAACGGGATGCAACACGTGCCCCTTCTGATAAGGCCCTGTTCTAAGATGTATCCCGAGCTTAGCATTCAAGAGAGCGCCACCATCCAAATCGGCTATCTTCAGCTTTTCAGTCCGGCCTGTTCCGGGGGGAGTGGTCTGTCCCGGGCTGAGTGGACACTGACTTAAGGTGGATCATATCTACGGCAAGGAGTGTTCATGATCCATACCAGAAGACGTTTTCCCGAATCCTTCAATCGCGAGGCGGTATATCAGGTGCTGCTGGTACGCCGCTTCGTCATGTAGCCGAGACGCTGTGGGCATTGCTGAAAGCCTGTGGGCAAATGGATGCGCCAGTATGAGCCGCAAGCTGACGATGCCTTTCCGGGCAACGGCAAGCACCGGGGCGAGAGGGCGGCGCTTCGTCGCTTACGCCAGCAGTTGGCGTAGGTCACCATGGCGCGCGATGTACTAGAAAAGGCACTCGCCATCTTCTCGAACCCCACTAAGTGAAGTTTGGCGACATCGAGGCGTTGGCCGGTCGCTATCCCGTAGCACCGATGTGCCGGCTGCTGCAGATATCCCGCAGCGGTTTCTATGCCTGCAGCAGCGGCCTCCCTAGGCGAGAGAGAAGGCGAATCGGCGTCTGAGCAAAGAGATCGCATCACCCACCACGAGGTGAATGGGATCTAGGCCAGCGCGGCGAATCAAGGCCGAGTTTGCGGCCTTGGGGCATGTGTGTGGTCCGACGCAGAGTCGCATCGACTGATGCGCGAAGCTGTTCTGCGTGTTTGTTCGCACAAGCGTTGGCGACTGGTTTCCAGCGGTCGTAATGCTCTACCGATTACCCGAACCCGCTAGATCGCCAGTTCGCCTCGGATCGCGCCAATCGGAACAGGGTCTCGGAGATGACCTATGTGCGTACCGCCCAAGGCTGGCTGTATCTGGCCGGTGTACTCGATCTCCATTCACGCGCTGTCGTTGGTTGGGCGATCAGCTCTGATGTATTCTACTCTGAATAGGGCCGTTGCATGCCGACAGCCGAAAGAACAATTACTACTGTACTCGGATCATGGCAGCCAATACTGGGCGCACGGCTACCAGTCCTTGCTTCGGCGACATCGAATCGTGCCCAGCCACCCACCTCCGGGGAACTGCTGGGACAACGCCGCGATGATAAGCTTCTTCCGCTCGCTGAAGGCTGAGCGGGTGTATGTGACTCGGTACACCAAATACCAAGAGGCCAAAGCCGACCTGTTCTACTGCATCAGCTCTTAAGATCACCGTCGTCGCCATTCGACGTTGGGTATCCGTCCGGCAAAGTCATCTAGCCCCCCCCTCCAAAGCTATCGTATCCGACCGGCGTTTGAGCCCGTCGGCAAAGCAAAGTAACTCGTCTTCTCGCGCCACCCCTGCGGAGCGCGCTCAACCTAGGTCAGATTTAATCCGCCGTCTGACAGGAGTATCTCACCGGTTAAGTAGTCCGAATCAACCAACATTGCAACAGCGTTTGCAATGTCGTCTGGGCTAGCGGCCCTGCGCATTGGCGCGCGATCTCGCCACAACTCTTGGGCATCTGTCCACTCTGCGGTCAGAGGTGTGTCGACCAAGCCAGGCGCCACAGCATTTACGCGAATGTCTGGCCCAAGTGACACCGCGAGCAAGCGGGTCATGTGATTGAGCGCAGCTTTGCTCACCGCGTAGGGAATGGATGCGCCCTTAGGACGGACACCCGCATGCGAACTGATGTTTACGACGCTACCTGCTCGACGGTAACGGGCGGCATCGCGCAATGCCGATTCGACCAATGCGACTAGGTGGAAAGGCGCCACGACATTAATCTCGTTAAGTTCGTGCCACACCGCCGAAGTGGCAGAGGCAAGGTCGCTATGCGGAATAACTCTGCTGATGCCGGCGTTATTGACCAATACGTCGAGCTGACCCCACGCGGCGATCGCCTCGTTAACAAGCCTGACCCTGTCAGCTTCAACAGCAAGATCAGCTTGCACGTAGATAGCCTGTTTCATTTCGGCAGCCATAGCGCGACCCGTATCCGCAGAATTTCGCGAATGGAGAACCACAGCATAGCCTGCCCGGCTCAGTGTACGTGCAATGGCTGCGCCGATACCGGAAGTGGATCCTGTAACCAACGCGACGCGTAGTGCGTTATCGATTGGAGGATTGGGTTTCATATGGAAATCTCGAAGGGGTTGCTAGAGAACCACCACCGCAGCACCATGGGTCGTGGTAGGTGGGAATCGTTTCCTATCTGCTGGTAAGTTGCCGACCCTGAATTTCGTGCTGTTGGAAGTCATATTTGTGCAGCTGGTTCTTGAAATGCAGTCTGGATATCTCAGTGTGCACCCGTTTCACGAGTTACTGATGTTTGTTTCGAGGTCACGGAATGGACAACAATATACCTCAGGGCATCCCGACTTCCGTAACTAAACGGGTTGCCATTTATGCGGCAGCAATTCGGAAATCTCACTCGCACGCTGCGTCGGCAAGCGCGTGAGAACGTCCTTCAAATAGGCATACGGATCGTGCCCATTTAGCCGTGCAGATTGGATCAAGCTCATGATCGCCGTCGCCCGCTTGCCGCTGCGTAACGATCCTGCAAACAACCAGTTCGACCGCCCAAGCGCCCACGGCCGGATCAAGTTCTCGATCTGATTGTTGTCGATGGGCACAGCACCATCTTCCAGGTAGCGCGTCAGCGCTACCCAGCGTTTGAGGCTGTCATCCAGAGCCTTGGCCGTGGCCGAACCCTCGGGCACAAGTTCACGCTGAGCCAACATCCACTCATGCAGCTTTTCAGCGATGGGCACTGCCGTTTCCTGGCGTAATCGCCAACGGTCTTCGTCGCTCATTTCCTTGGCGTGCCGCTCGACTCCGTAAAGCCCGCCAATCGAGTGAAGCGCCTGCTCCGCCAATTGGCTTTTATTGGCTATATGCAGGTCAAAGAACTTGCGGCGCGCATGGGCCATGCAGCCGATTTCGGTAATGCCCAGCTCGAAGCTGGCCTTGTAGCCAGCGAAGTCATCGCAGACTAGCTTGCCGTTCCACGTGCCCAGGAAGTTACGCGCGTGTTCGCCGGCACGGCTGGGGCTGAAGTCGTAGACCACGGCCTTGAGGGCCGAGAATGGCGTAGTGCTGTAGGCCCAGACATAAGCGCGGTGGGTTTTCTTCTCGCCGGGCGCCAGCATTTGTACCGGCGTTTCATCGGCGTGAACCACGCGCTGGGCCAGCACCACCTCGCGCAGCGCATCGACCAGCGGCTGAAGCTGCACGCCGGTTTGACCCACCCACTGCGCCAGTGTCGAGCGCGGGATAGCCAGGCCGGCACGGCCGAAGATCTTCTCCTGTCGATACAGCGGCAGGTGGTCGGCGAACTTGGCCACCATCACATGCGCCAGCAGGCCCGCCGTGGGGATGCCCTTGTCGATCACTTGAGGCGGCACCGGCGCCTGGATCAGTGTTTCGCACTGCCGGCAGGCCCATTTCCCACGCACATGCTGCTCGACAGTGAACACGCCCGGCGTGTAATCCAGCTTCTCGCTGACATCTTCACCGATGCGCTGAAGCTGGCAGCCGCACGCGCATTGCGTGTCGTCCGGGTCGTGATGGATCACAGTGCGTGGGAACTGCGGTGGCAACGGCGCACGCTTGGGTTGCTGGCGTGGTTCTGCCTGCGCGGGTGCTGGATGAAGGGCTTTTAACTCGGCCTCGATGGCTTCGAGGTCAGTATTAAGCAGGTCGTCGAGCAAGCTGCCTTGCGCCGGGCTGATCTGCTCACTGCGCTTGGCGAACTTGTGACGTTTAAGGAGGGCGATCTCGTGAGTGAGCTGCTCGATGATCGTTTCATCACGATGGATCTTTCTGCTTTGGGTGTCGACCTTGGACATCAACTGCGCAGCCAGTGTGCGCAGTTGTTCGGGGGTCATTTGGTCGAGATCGGGCAAGGAAGTCATGGGGGTGGATTTTACCAAAGCAGCCTGACTGCTTCAGCTAAAAGGCAACATTTAAAGCAATGTAATTGCGCCGCACGCACCGACTCGTTGCCAAGGTAATCCAAGTACCAGCGCCTGAAGTTGTTCGGGGTCGAGTTCGACCTCCGTCCCACGATGGAGGCCTGGCCAATGAAATTTGCCCTGGTTCAAGCGCCGTGCTGCCAGCCAGATACCGACGCCGTCGTGCACCAGGACTTTCATCCGATTGGCCCGACGGTTGGCAAAGAGGTAAGCGCAGTGCGGCTTCGCCGCACCGAACACCGCGACCACTCGGGCCAATGCCGTCTCGGTGCCGGCGCGCATGTCCATGGGCTCGGTGGCGAGCCAGATGGCATCGACGCGAATCATTGGGCCAGGCCACGAATGAAACACGCGCAGCCGTCCGGATCCGAGGCTGGCCATTTTACGGTGATGGATTTATCACCCAGAGGCAGCGAGATGATCACCATCTCTTCTGATGCTCGCCTTGGTACCGTTTTTACCGGAACGAAAGCCGGCAAGGTTGCAGGCGATTGATCCCGGTAACTCGGTAGCCACTTGCGGATCACGTTAGCATTGATGCCGTGATGGATGGCTACGCTGGAAATCGTCGCTCCGGGTTGCAGGCATTCCTGAACGACTTGGGCTTTGAATGGTTTGGGGTAAGAGCTTCGTTGGCGCATGGAAATCCCGGCGATAAGGGCGATCGCGTCCGCTTAAAAATACGCGGACACCATCGCCCTTAATGCTGGGATTTTGAAGGTGTGTTCGCCGGCCGCTTACGACGTTGGGCTATCTCAGTTCTATGGAGTTTGATCGGCTAAATGCGAGCAGTAGCTCTTAACCACTTGTCCACCAGTTTCGGGAGAGACCAGGCGCTGGTCATGGCACCTCCTGGTGGGCTTCATTATGAGGCATTGAGGTGTTTACGAAACTAGGGGCGACTCTCAGGAGCCGTATCCGGTAGTTTCGCATTTACGAATCTGTGTTGCAGCAACCATATAACTCGCCAATCGCTTATCGTACTGGAGGGTCTTGTAGCCAAGGCAATAGTTCAAAACGATGAGCT
Organism: Pseudomonas sp. D4002; assembly: GCF_013385665.1. Lineage (NCBI taxonomy): Bacteria > Pseudomonadati > Pseudomonadota > Gammaproteobacteria > Pseudomonadales > Pseudomonadaceae > Pseudomonas > Pseudomonas sp. D4002. Next base: position 34,725 of record NZ_JACAPN010000017.1, on the reverse strand, counting down.
TCAAAAGCACGGATTTGCTCGGCATGCTGGAGAGTCAACGCTATATCATCTAGCCCAAGTAGAAGTTTCTTCTTTTCAATTGGGTCGAACCAAAAGCTAAACTCGAGCCCGTCAGCACTCAGCGTCTGCGATTTCAGGACAATCCTGACAGCAGTGCGCGATAAGGCGCGGCTGAATAACTCATCTAGATATTGTTTTGGTAAGGTGATGGGCAGCAAGCCGTTCTTAAGACAGTTACTCCGAAATATCTCTGCGAAACTCTCAGCAACAATTGCACTGAACCCATATTCCTTAAGAGCCCAAGGTGCATGTTCACGAGAAGAGCCGCAGCCGAAGTTGTTTCTGGTAATCAAGATGCTTGCGCCCGCGGCTTGAGGTTGGTTGAGCTCAAACTCTGGGTTCAGTGGGCGAGTAGAGCAGTCTATGCCAAGCTCACCTTTGTCTAGATAGCGCCATTCATCAAACAAAAATGGGCCGTAGCCACTGCGCTTGATCGACTTCATGAACTGTTTTGGTAAGATCGCGTCAGTGTCAACGTTATTGCGATCTAAGAAAGCCGCAATGCCTTTGACTTCATTTACTGGGTCCACTTAGCAGTACTCCCTTGCATCGGCCAAGTGGCCACTGATTGCTGCCAGAGCTGCCATTGCAGGGCTCATCAAATGACTGCGCCCTCCCATCCCCTGACGACCTTCGAAGTTGCGATTGGAAGTCGAGGCGCAGCGCTCACCAGGATTGAGCCTGTCTTCGTTCATACCTAGGCACATCGAGCAGCCTGGTGCGCGCCATTCGAATCCAGCTGCAAGAAAAATTTCATGCAGGCCTTCGGTCTCGGCTTGCTGCCTCACTGTACCTGATCCTGGAACAACTAGTGCTTGCACGACATTTTTTGCGAGCTTCCTGCCTTCTACCAAGCGTGCGGCGACACGGAGATCTTCGAGGCGTGCGTTCGTACAGGAGCCGATGAATACCTTGTCCACATTGATGTCTCGCATCCGTGTGCCTGGCATCAAATTCATGTAGCGCAGAGCGCGGATCATAGCCTGACGCTTAATAAGATCAGCCTCAAGCTCAGGGTCAGGTACTTTGCCATCGATCCCGCTCTGCATGTCCGGCGAGGTACCCCAAGTTACAGTAGGGACTACCTGACTCGCATCTATGATTAGCTCTCGATCATAGACCGCGTGAGGATCAGAACGGAGGGAGCGCCAATAGGTTTCTGCCTGTGCACGGTACTGAACGGCCGGTGCATAGGGCCGTCCCCTGAGGTACTCGATCGTTACGTCATCAACACCAATCATGCCGGCACGAGCTCCAGCTTCAATCGACATATTGCAAAGGGTCATGCGTTGTTCCATCGATAGGTGATCGATTGTTGTTCCACGATATTCCAGAACGTGATCCGTGGCCCCCGACGTGCTAAGTTTACCGATGATTGTGAGCGCTAGATCCTTGGCATAGGCACCCGGAACAAGCTCTCCATTTATGTTAATGGCATAGTTTTTTGACTTCTTCATCGGTAGCGTCTGCGTAGCGAGCACGTGCTCAACATCAGAGGTGCCGATACCAAATGCCAACGCAGCAAATGCGCCATGAGTCGAGGTGTGCGAGTCACCGCAAACTATGGTCATTCCAGGTTGTGTAGCACCCAGTTCGGGGGCGACAACATGCACGATACCTTGTTGAGGCGCTCGGTACGGGAAGTAGGCCATTGCACCACTGGACCTTATGTTGTCATCAAGGGTGTCCACTTGTTCGCGAGCCAACTCATCTTGAATCGGACCGCTGCCCCGGGTGGGAGTGTTGTGGTCAGCAGTCGCGATGATGCTCCCTGCTCTCCAGGGCTGCCGAGCACCTTGCCGCAAACCTTCGAAAGCTTGCGGGCTGGTTACTTCGTTAATCAGGTGTCGGTCGATGTAGAGCAAGGGCTGGCTGGATGCAGCGGGAACCAGGTGGCTTTCCCAGAGCTTATCGTATAGGGTCTTAGCCATGATTCACCAGGGAAGCGTCACGGAGCCAACCCAAGCCTTCAAGAGTTGCTCCAACAGGGATGTATTCGCAACCGATCCAGCCCAAGTATGTTTCCTTTACTAATGCATCCTGGATGCCCTGCCAAGGCAAATCGCCCACGTTGGGCTCATGTCGGCCAGGCCAGCCTGCGACCTGCACATGACCTGCATAAGGAAGATAACGGTGGATTGCGTCTACCACGTCGAGGCCTTCCATGGCAGCGTGGTAAACATCCATGATCAAGGTCAAGCCTGGCACTGTCTGCGTCCAACGCTGAGCGTCTGCCAGTGACTGAATGAAGTAACCAGGTACCGCTGTCTGGTTTATGGCCTCAATGACAAGTTCGATACGGCCTTCAGCGCGCTGTAGAGACCATTCCAAATTTTCCTGAAATGCCAGACTTGCTAAGTGAAGATCGGCTGGCTCGACGCACCCGCAAGTTATATGAAGGAGTGGGGCATTGACTGCTAGAGCCCAATCGAGTGCTTGTTCGAAGTGGGCCTTGAAGCGTATGCTCTGACCTGGGAGAGCCGCGAATCCTTTACTGCGATCAACTAGAGGCATGTTGGCCAATGCCTGGGTGAGGCCGTGACTCTCCAACAATGCTGCTACACGCTCAATAGCTATCCCTGAGGGTGGAAAGAACTCCACTGCCAAAAAACCCGCCTCACGGGCCGCGGCAAAGCGGTCTTGGAATGGCAGTTCGTTAAACATTAGCGAGAGGTTAGCTGCGAACTTGAGCATGCTCTCATACCTTGGCTTGGTAGCGGTTACGTAACTCAGCATCGTACTCACCCAGGAGCGGAGGCGCGGTTACTTCCAAGGAGCGCTCTCCGTCAAAGCTAATGGGGGAACGAACAGTGCGCCAAGTTCCCTTATGCGGATGCGGCGCGCTGATTTCGAGTTGTAAATGCTGAGCTTGCGGGTCTAGCAAAGCTTCGCTAGTGTCGTACATGGGTGCATGAGGCACATCTTCAAACTCAAGGCGGCGGCACCACTCGGTTCGTGTCTGCCTGGCAAACTCTGCACCTAGCAGTTCGATAAGCAGCTCTTGGTTTTTAATGCGCTGAGTGCGGTTACAGAAACGCGCGTCTTCGAACAGGTTCGGACGATCAATGGCATTGGCCAGTCCTTGCCAGAACTTCTCGGGCGAAGACATGTGCAGCGCGATCCATTTTTCATCAGCGCACTTGAGTACGTAAGACTGGGAGACACTTGGCCGGCTGTATGGCCCCATGATCTCGTTTTCTGCGAAATAGTGAGTGAAGGCGTCGAGATTGAAGTGGCACATCGATTCAAGCATCGATACCTCAACCGTCTTACCCAAGCCTGTCTGATTGCGCTCATGCAGTGCACCTAGGATCCCGTAGGCTGCATAGAATCCGGTGAGTGCGTCAGCCAGCGCCGGGCCGACTACCCTTGGGTTTGCTGGATTGATCAGCAAATTGAGGAAACCACTAGCGGCCTGAGCAACTGTATCGTATGCAGGTCTTGTCGACGCTGGACCGTCCTGCCCAAACCCACTGATGGCGCAGTAGATAAGCCGCGGGTTGAGTTCGCGCAAACGCTTTTCGCCTGCGCCCAGACGATCTGCAGCGCCGGGCCGGAAGTTTTGAATGTAGATGTCAGCGTCTGTGATGAGCTGATCAAAAACTGCTAGGTCTTCCGGTAGCTTGGTGTTGAGCGTCACGCTGCGCTTGTTGCGATTATAGGTCTGAAAGTGCGGGCTATAGAGCTCGCCCTGAAAAGCCCGGAATGGGTCACCGCTACCTGGCTGTTCGATCTTGATGACCTCGGCGCCCAGATCTGCGAGAAGCATGCCGGCGTTAGGCCCGGTGATGAAGGTACCTTGTTCGATAACGCGGATACCGGAAAGAACTTTGGCCATAGCTGGCTCCTGAAAAATTTCTGAACGATCAAATGGCAGCGCGAAGGCCTGAGCAGCCGGTTTGGAGAACGACGGTCGGGGGCGAAAAGACATCTCTCAAAGAGGAGACCATGCGACCAAGGTCATCAGGCGATGCTGCTGTTGCGAAAATGTAGAAATCCGGTCGAACGAGTATGGCGTCTAGACCATGCTCGGCGAAGTAGCCGGGTAGCTTGTCACTGGGGTCAAAAATGGCGTGGGGATCTGTCGTTTCATTTGCTGCCGCCAAATATGCGACCTTCGCATTGATACTCTCCAGGAACTTGCGATGCTCGGCTGATAGCGCGGCGAGAATCGACTTCTCGCGAACGAGGAGCGAGAAGCCGCCGCCCACCAATTGATCCATCGAGCCTGTCTCTTTTCCACGATGCACGGTGCAGTGTGGTGCCAGTCGGCCGAGGAGTGCCTCGTTGCCGCCGCCCAGGGTGCCTTCTCGCAAATGAGGGAACGGCGCCATTGGTGGATGGGTTCCTTCGACGAAGGCTTTATCTCGTGCTGCTGCTTTGATTGGATCGGCAACACAGACAATTTCGCCTAGATAAACCGAAGCATCGATCACCTCGGTAATGTGCGACTTGCGTTCGATTTCATAGTGATCTAGCAGCTCCTCACTGGCTTTATTTTGCAAGACCATATTTAGTCGCCACCCCAAGTTCAGCGCATCGCGAATACCAGAGCACATGCCTTGGCCCATGAACGGCGGCATTGTATGAGCAGCATCACCAACTAAAAAGATGTTGTTGTCACGCCACTGTTGGGCGACCAAAGAGCGGAACGTGTACACCGCATGTCGAAGAAGTGTCGCTTGATCACGTTGTACCCAGCGATTGAGTAAGCCCCAGACATAGTCAGTATCATCCAGCTGCTCACGTGTCTCATGCGGTAGCCGCATGATTTCCCAGCGACGTAACGGGCGCCCATTAACCAAGCCGCCAGGAACGAAAGTGGTTGGGCGTTCTGGATTGCAATGTTGGCCTGCGGCAGGGATATCGAGCTCCACTCCGGAATTTAGCTGAACGTCCACCACCAGCCAGTCGGCCTGGAAACCCCGATCTTCCCAGGCTATCCCAAGGGCATTGCGAACTGCGCTGTTCGCTCCGTCAGCGCCAATAAGGTAACGACCAGTGATCAGCATCTCTTCGCCTGTCGGAGTATTGACGGCAGTTACGGATACGCCGTCAGTGGTTTGGCTGAAGGTCTTTGCTTCATGCTCTAGCATTACGGAGACATTCGAGAAACTGCGCACCCTAGAATCGAGCGCCTTCTCCAGGGACGGCTGATGGAAGAAATATGCTTGAGGTCCTCCGGAAATCGAGTCTACTGTCCAGTCGATGTCGATGAGTGTTTCCCAATGCTGATTCATCCACTGGTAGCGAGGTGAGGGCGCGGCAAAGCTGTCGAAATTAGCTAAGCAATAGTGGGCATGCAAGGCACGGTGAATCTCATGGTCCATGCACACCGCACGAGGCAGAGGATAGGCATAGGGGTGGCGTTCCAGAACGGTCACGTGGTGCCCTTGTTCGCCCAGGAGAGCACAGAGGACGCGGCTTACTGGTCCGTATCCGATTAGAATTACATCGGTCATCAGATGTTTCATGACTTGGCCCATTTTTGTAGTTGTTGCCAGGGAGGTCGTGTAAGCGCTATAACTTGAATCCGTCCGGAGCATCACCGGTGTACTGGTACTCACGGGTAGCTTGATAGGAAAGCGCGAACCCGATAGGCGCAGAGGTTTGCTCTTCGTGCAAATGCGCAATTAGACCTGCGCTGCGTGCCAAAATGGGTACCCCGCGCAGTGCTTTCAGGGGGAATCCAGCACCCAGAAGCACAGCTGGAATTGCTGCCGATACGTTCAATCGCAGTTCCTTGCCGACTATCGAAGGAATGACCGATTCGACTACTTCGGCAATTTTCACGAAAGTGAGATCTGAGCCGGCTTGTTCGGCGGTGTTGAACAATGCTGCAACACGTGGGTCTCGCTCTTTATGTAAGGGGTGGCCGTACCCAGGCAAAGGGCGTTTAGCCAATCGGTAAGCGGTGACAATTTCCCTAGCCGCATCCTCGACACTCACATCTTTATCCATCAGTTGCTTGATCTCATCAAGGAGTGCACCAGCATCCGCCGACGCACCAAGGATCACAGAGCCGCAGCCGAGGAGGCCGGCGGCTACTGCTCCTTGTACAGCTTCAGGAGATGCTGCGAGGGTCATACGCGCAGCTTGTACACTTGGTACCAACCCATGTTCAGTGATTGCAACTAAGGTCGCGTCAAGCACTTTTAGGGTGGCTTTACTCGGCCGACTACCAGTCAGCAGAAGGAAGAAGTACTCGCTAAAGCTGAACTGCCCAATTACGTCTTGACACAAGTCCAAGCCCCGAACCACGATCGTGTCTTCGTTGGATGTGCAGATGGCACTGCGAGGAATAGTTTCTTTGCCGATTTTCATTGGTTTGTCTCCTGGTCAGACAGATGTCAAGCGGAAGTCGAAAGGCACGGTGTAATAGATATGGGCCACATTGGTGCCGTCGGGCGCGATACCAGCCGGATGCTCGATGAAGTCAACAATCAGGCTGCGCTTCACGCCGAACACGCAGTCCGAGTCGAGGTAGGGGCTGTTCGCGACAAAAAGTTGAGTATTTACCGGGTGGTAACCGTCAGCGCTGAGCTTGAAATGAATATGACCTGGACGATTGGGATGACGGCCCAACTTCGCTTGCATTAGTCCAGCTGGACCATCCTGAGGAATGGGGTAATAATTGGGTCTAATCGACCAAAAGCTATATCTGCCGTTCTTATCAGTAAGGAATTTGCCTCGAGCGAGCATTTTTGTCTGCCCAGGTATCTGCATGTCATAGTTGCCTTCACCGTCGCCGGACCAAACATCCAGCAGTGCATTGGCGATTGGATTGCCAGCGTCATCGATGACATAGCCGTAATAGTAAGTCTTCAAGCCAGCCACGCCATTGGAAATGTCCGCACCCTCAGGCAGCTCAGGCGCACCTTGCCAGTAGTAGGGGCCCTCGACCGTTTCTTCGAGGCAGTCGTCACCACGATGCTGGTTGATACCGATGGTTAGTGTGGAGACGCCAAGCAAGTCTGAAAGCAGGATGAATTCCTGACGTTTGTCGGTGCAGATCTGTCCGGTGGATGTCAAAAAGCAGATGGCTGAAAACCATTCTTCGGGAGTGAGCTGCAGCTCCGTTACGCAGGCGTGCAGATGGCGGACGACCGAAGTCATGATTTGCTTGAAGCGGGGCTCATCGCAGCTACCAAAGCTATTGAGCACGTCGCGCAAGTGCGCCGCACAGTCGAACTGGGCCATGGAGGTCTTCCTTCTCTTGTTATTTACGTAGGCAGAATTTCAGCACCTCAGCGAAGGTTACGGCCTGGACTTAACAGAGAGAAGTGATTATTTTGAATAAAAATAATCGATGCTATCACTGAGGCTGGTCATGGAGCTACGTCACCTGAGATACTTTGCTGCACTGGCTGAAACCCTGCATTTCACGCGGGCCGCAGAGCGCACCCACGTTACTCAATCAACCTTGTCGCATCAGATCCGACAGCTCGAGGAGGAGGTCGGTGTCCGGCTCTTTGATCGCATCGGAAAGAAAGTATCGATAACCGAAGCTGGTGACCGGTTGCTTTCCCAGGTTCTACCGGCCCTCAAGCAAATTGATGTCGCCATTCATGCCATCACCCGTACGCCAGGTTCTGCCAGTGGCCATATCCGTATCGGAGCGACATATAGCTTCAACATTCGTTTGGTACCGGCCTGTATAGCCAGCTTCCTCTCACGTAACCCTGATGTAAGCGTTTCAGCAGAGGAGCTTGCGCAGGATCTCATCATAGAGCGTCTGGAGCGTAACGAATTGGATTTAGGCATCGCATATCGGCCCACAGACGGACACGATCTTTGGTTCGAACCGCTCTACAACGAAGAATTAAAGCTTGTAGTTAGCACTGATCACCCGCTTGCCAAGCGTAAGAGTGTACGCATGATCGAGCTGCACAACTTGCGTATGACTTTGCTTCCACGTCATTTCATGACGCGTCGGCAGTTGGATGAGTGCTTCCGCTCTTCTGGAGCGGAGCCGGTCGTTGCAGTCGAAATGAATACCTTGCTACCAATGCTTGAGCTGGCACGCCATACGGATCTGGCTTGTATCGTTGCTGAAACAGCAATCGGTTCACGTTCTGGTTTGAGTGTCATTGCGCTTGAGAACCCAACACCAATCCGAACGCCGGGATTGCTTTGGAAGAAAGGAGGGACGGATGACGCGGCGATTAAACAGTTCGCCAGCGTCGTCCGGAAAGCCACCGAAGCCGGCGGCTGCAGCATCGAAATCACACCTTGATGGTAGGCTGTGAACTAGTTTTTGAGTTGGCTTTAAGCGGGGCAGTCTCTTTCAGGAACAATGCTATGAAGAACCCCAGAATCAGTCCACCCATGGCGAGATACAGGGTATATTGGATCCCGTGGTGCTGGGCGATGTAGCCTGCTAGAGCAGGGGCGACGCCACCGCCAAAGATCTCACCTAGGCCTACAACTACACCTACCGCCGTGGCTGCCAAATGGGGGGGGACCGCTTCGTTTGTCAGTGGGCCAACCGTGAGGCAGGTAAGACTGAAATTAAAAAACGTGGAGAAGAACAGCGCTGTGAACAATGGGAGCGGATTTGGCCCCATTTTGATCAGTAGGGTCAGAAACACGCCCGTGCCGATGTAAGAGGCAAGAAGCACTGTTTTGCGCCCTAATTTGTCAGACAGCCCAGGAAGGATCAATTGACCAGCAAAGCCTCCGAGACCAATAGCGGACATTACGAGTCCCATCGACTGTACATCTAGCTTTAGGTAGTCGGTTAGGTAGTTTGGTATCATCGCGCTAACTACAAACAAGCAGGTCAGGATGCAAAACATGCTAAAGATATTAACTATTACATTTCGATATTTAATAACGTCTTTCCAGCTACTTTGTTGCCTGTGATCAAGGGGTTTTGCTGGTGAACCCAGTTGAGGTTGCGCTCGCAGTGTACGATGAAGCATCCAAGCAACCAACAGGCCAGGTACTGCAACTATGACGAATACCCAGCGCCAGGATGGAACGATAAGTAGCAAGTGGGTAGCAAGAATTGGCCCAAGGCCTAGGCCTAGAATTGGAAAGGCAGCTTGTTGAATGCCGATGTTCAGACCGCGCCGTGAGGGCCTCGAGACTTCTGCAGTCGTAGCAATGCTAGTGGGCGTGAATGCCCCCTCTGCTACTCCCATGACGGCGCGAATAACTAACAGTCCTCCAATGCCAGATACTACGCCTGATAAACCTGCGAGTGCCGAGAACACAATTATTGAAGAAACCAGAATTAATTTTCGGCCAATGCGGTCGGATAGCCGCCCCATGATTATTGCCGAGAGCCCCCAGGCGATAGCCAGCACGGCAGATATATTTCCAAGGTCTTGATAGTTTAAATTAAGATCTTTCATCATCGTGGGAAATAGTGGGAGTATTATGAATCGATCAAGGCCAACTAGGCCGAATGCTATAGACAAAATTACAGCGGTATACCATTCGAGGCGCGCTTTGTACTGGGTGAGCATTTCGATTTTCCGCCGGAAGTAGAAGGAAATGATTCAAAAGTAAACTAACAGCTCAAAGGTACTAGTGAATTGTGATTGGTTTCTTGCTGATCCAAACGCTTTGTCATCCGTAGCGCTCTGCCAGTCGTAACGTAATTCAGGGCGTAGAGATACAAAGTTATTTAGGTCGTAACGTAGGCCTGCAGTGATCGCGTTAAATGCGCCACGAGCAGTTGAAACAGGAAACAAAGCATAGCCCTGAGGATCGTTGAAGTATTCAATACGTGTGGAGTAGGTCAGTTTTTCTGTGGCCCGATAGCTAATGCTTGCATTTGCTCCCCACCAATGTGCACCATTGAAAGCTTCGCCAGTAACCAGGTCAATAGTATCAATACGGCCATCTCCATTTTGCTCGCCGTAAACGGCTTCAATGCTGCCGTTCCATAGACTATCAAATTCATGCCATAGGGTCACAGCATGCTGTTTTCGCTGCTGGTCTCGAGTTGAAAGCAATCGTGCAGTAGGCATTTGGATATCGCCGAAGCTGGCGTTTTGTTCCGCTCCTGAGTAAAACTCATAATCCAGCCAAGTTTTCATGTTTGGGGAGCGCCAGCGAACTGCGCCAATTAGGGAGGTGACATCATTGTTGTCCCGCATATTGTTAATGCCACGGACGGGCCCTCCTTCGACACTAATGATCCCTGAATCACCCTTGTATATCGGAAGAGCAGCGACCAAGCCGAAGACCGTGCCTGGTTCGGTCACGAACGAATAAGATTTTGTTGCGAATAGGTTGCGCGACTGTCTCGGATTTGGAGGAATTTCGTTACCGATAGCGGGTCCGAAAAGCCCTCCCCAGACCGTGACGCCGGGCCCCCACGGAAGGTAGGCCGTGGCTAAGACGTTGGGCATGGCCAAAAATAGCTGTCTATTTCGTTTTGCCGCTTCGGAATCATCATCGCCTGGCGAGTTTTCTTCCCAATGCATGTCCCAGCCGAAAGTGCGGGCAAACTGAGCGTTTCGTCCATACAGCGCCTCAATACTAAAGCCAAAAGATAATTGCTCTGGATTTGGGCCAGGTAACGGAGTTATCCGTGGGATGAAATTCCCGATAATAGGTTTTTCTATAAAAAGATGTACTGATCTCAACTCGAAACCCTCATCGCTCTCTCCTGCAATAGGTAGATTGCTAAGACCTTTGCGGCGCTCGTCGTGGTAAGAACGATTGTTGCGTGAGTACCCCACGTCTAAAAGTCCGGATACGTGAATGCCCCATTTATTTAGTGTTTCTCCAGCTAGCGCGTTCGCTAGAGATCCTTCGCCATAATGATCTTCTGGTTGGGCGTATAAATTTTCAGGTGTAAATAATGACAGTGGCAACGCTCCGGTAAAGCAGTGTCTTATTGTTGTTTTCATACAAATCTCGCGGGCGTGGAGGTACTTCGGAGTTAAATTGGGGTTTGAGGTTTCTTTAGTTTAAATGTGATTTTGGATTAGGGCGGAGACGGGCTAGGTCTATATTAATCGAGGCTTCTGATGTGTTAGTAGAAAGGCGATGTTGATGCCTGTCATGAAGTTACCGTCCTTTTTTGATTTTTATCGGATAGGTAATTGCTTTGGCGTGTGCCTTGGATGGCTAATTCGAGTTCAAAGTTAGATTACGTTGCTGAGGGTGTTGTTAAAAATGAATATTTTCACTAGTAATAAGCGATAAGGTAGATCATTCGTTGCGGAGCGATGCATCTACACGCAATGCTTGAAGGCGCTGCGTGTTTAGCTGCCTAAAATCGCCTCTCAAAAATCGACTCTGATCTGAGCTCAACGAGTGAGGGGTGCGGCTTGCGACCACCGCCGGCCATTGGGTTATGCGACTCGATCAATGCCACCAAGCCGCTACGCGGCACCACCTGCACCATCTTGGCCAAGAAAGGCGTGCGGGGGTCTGCTTGCGCTTACCGACGTACTCGAAATCGGAAAAGCTCATCTGACTCATTGGATGGAGGGCTTGTAGACGGCTGTTAGATGGAGGGCTATTTCAGCACAGGTCTGACGGTTTGTGCTGACTTGATCGGAGAATCCATAGGGAAACTCCGCCTCAAAGTATTGAGCGACAGTGCGCGCATAGTAATGGGTAAAGTCTTACTTTATTTTATTCAACGATATCCAGAAGTGGGTGTGGAGGTTGAGGTAGAGAATCGAGCTTTTGATATCGTTTGGGCAGGATTTAATGCCGGCGTTGGCGCGCCAACACAGCCCCTGAAAACTTTATAACCATCCATATCGGTCATGGGGTAAGCTGGATAGCTGTCGCAACTTCCGACTATCTTTCTGTAAGGCCACCCATTTTGGTAGCGTCAGATCTGAGAATCTACAAGTTTATTCAGATTCGCATTGGAACTGGCTCAATATTTAATTGGGGGACTCCGCAAGATGAGTATGTGATCGTCGAGGTATCAGGAGAGCTGTGTGTCCATGAAACATAGCTTGGTGTGGAGCCAGCGCTGACTGGTGTCGGTATTTTCTATTTTTTGCAATTTCGTGCGGCTGAGTAGTTAGCTGGCGGAAATATGGTAAGTGCGCTTTCTGATTGGAGTTTAGATGCGACGCCGTTCTTACTCTATCCTTGTGGCCGATCAATGGCGCCGGGACTCGCAGAATTCACGTGTATGTTAAAGGGTTTTGATCATGCGCTTGAATGAATACTATCGATATTTGCTTTGAATTGGTGGTTCGAAATTGACTGCCGAATTATGAGTTGGATTAGAGTTATTTTCATTTATTATTTCCCCCGTACAGGATCGTGACTAGTGCCATTTCCGAGTGGCGCGAGCCTTCGCAGGCTACGTCCTGCACTCCGGCATTGATACCAAGCGGTTAGGTGTGGTCAAGCCACGATCCGCTCTCTTGAGATTCTGCATCGTTCATCTATCTACTGCTTGCCAGCGGTAGAAAATGAGTCCCGAATTGAGGCTATTTCTATTCGGGGAATAGCGGAAGCTGCTTCTATTTCAATAACTAGCAAGCCCGATGCGAGTCTCGTTTCCCGCTCCGCTTACATCCTCATTATTTTTCAGTTGCTGGCGCTTCTAGGATAAACTCAAGGCGCTCTCCCAGCATGCGCCATGCTTCAATCTTTTCCTTGGCATAGTCATAGTGCAGATAATGTCGGCGTATCCTTGAGCCACCCAGCAAGTGATTCTGGCACCGATCAATGATCTCCAAGGTTACGCCGAGCTCCTGCATCATTGTCGCGCCAGTACGACGTAAATCATGCGGAGTCCATTCGCCCTTGTTACCCTGGCTTAGTACTAGTGAATCGTCGTGATGCCGGCCAGATAGAGGCTTGCTGCGATTTTTGAAGCAGCATTGGCGGTCTCCGATCAGCTTGCTGACTGTTTTGGTATCCACATGACTGCGTTCGTCTTTGCTGGGAAAGCAAAACGGGGTGTGGCCTGTCTCTTCTCTAAGGCGTTTGAACTGGTTCAGCGCGAATGATGATAAGAATACATGGTGATCCTGCCGTTTACCTTTATGGCCTTTGGTGGCTTCTGCTGGGATGAGCCAGGTGCCGCTTTCTAGATCGACATGTCGCCATTCGGATTTTAGGAGCTCTCCAATGCGACAGAGCGTGCTAAGGCAGATCCAGACTGCGCATTGCACGCGGGAGTTAACCGGTCGGATGCCGGCATATTTTCGGCCAGCGGGCAGGGCATCATAATCTCGCGCTAGGCGAATGAAAATTTGCTGCAGCTCTCGGATTTCTGTGTTGGATAAAAGCCGATCGCGCTGCTCCTGGTAGTTATGATCAAGTAGTTTTTTGACGTCAACGAGGTTGGCAGGGTTTCCATCGGCCATCAACGTGCGCCAAGGTTTACGTTTCTCAGCCCATCGGAGCATTTGACCTATGTCGTTGCTGCGAATGACGAGGGTACGGTTTAGCCCCCGGGCTTTAATCGAGCGCAGAACAGTCAGAAGGTCTTTTTCCGTGATATCTCGCAGCGGTTTTTCGCCAATGATTGGTAGGACGTCTTTGGAGAAACTACGGCGTAACTCCGCATTGCCGTCTTGGCGAGAAACACCATCACGCATCCACTCTTCGAAGAGATCAATAACAGTCTTGTTCTCTGCTGCCAGGCGCTCGGCCTCAGCAATGGTTGCGGCGACGGCTGATTGAACCTCAATCTTCGCGGCCTTACGGGCAGTGGTGGGGTCTATGCCTTTCGCGACACTTGCTCTGGCTTCATCACGCTCCGCTCGGATCTGCGATAGCGTTTTAGTGGGCCAACTACCTAGGCGGTGATCGCGTTTGGTCCCGCCCAATTTGTACTCGTACCGAAACAGTGCAGTAATACCACGAACACCCGCACGGATCTTAGCGGTAAGGCCACCTTCTTCGCGCAGTGTCTTGCCGTTGTCGGCGGTGGTAAGCGCTTCGAGTTGCTTTACGGTCAACTTCGCCACTATCTACCCCTTGCCCCAAATGAGCGTCCACGAATTTTGCCCCACTTTTGCCCCACCGAATCGACTGGCTACCCATGGATACCTGTGGATCATGATAGCTCGTAATTTAGACCTTATGCTCTGTTTTCAATAGGTTTCATGTTGTCCAGAGCGAGCTGGGGCGTGCTATAGAAACCCATTTCATAAGCGCATGGGGTGCTAGGGGTCGAGTGTTCGAATCACTCCGTCCCGACCATATAATTTAAAAAGGCCGCGAGATTTATCTCGCGGCCTTTTTATTTGCCTGCATTTTTACCCCCTCCCCATAAAACAGCCGGCTATGAATAGCTTTCGGATGTGGATTTACCATCGAATCTGTTCTGCGAACATCAGCCTCGGCCTGATATCAGAGATCAATAGATGGGGATCCGATGACGGAATGAGAAGTTAGTGACGACCAAAGGCACATTACGGCTCTCCCTAGAAGAGATATCATCCCGCCATCAGCTCAAGAGGGGCCTCCTGGCCGGACAAATCCGGCACTCCCTCGAGCATCACGACAAGGATTGTTGCGCATGGACGACATTGTTCAGCCCCTCACGCTCCAAGAAGAAATCCAGCCTAAAGACGTAAAAATCCTTGCCACTCTGGTGGCAAAGCTGAACCTTGCGGATTTTCAGAACGCCATTCCTGTGATACGCGAGCTTCGCATATCGAACGAAACGAGTGATCGTTTCGTCAATGCGACTCTTACGCTTAGCTCGGTACCCGAGGTTTTTAAGTCCAAGGTCTGGCGGATTGACGAGATCGCTGCAGGTAGCTTCCGGGTCATACCTGGGCTTGATCTTGCTTTGGACGGCCCGTTGCTGAGTCGCCTGACAGAATCAGAGATGTCGACCTTCACGTTTGTCCTCGAAGCCGATGACAAGGAGTCGGAAGGCGGTCGCAAGGAAGTTGCTCTGTTTGAACAGGTCGTAGACCTCCTGCCCAGAAATCAGTGGGGCGGATTGCGCCATATACCAGATATGACGGCAGCTTTTGTTCAGCCGAATGATGCGGCGGTTGAAAGGTTGCTCAAACAGGCAGCCGAGCTGCTTCGTCTTAGCGATAAGTCATCTGCACTTGATGGGTATGAGGGAGGCCCCAAAAGAGCTTGGCAGTTGGGGTCTGCAGTGTGGGGGGCGGTGGCGCGCATGAAGCTCGACTATGCGTTGCCGCCGGCTAGCTTTGAACGATCTGGGCAGAAGATTCGTAGCCCCAGTCAGATTGCTGACTCCGGGTTAGCTACTTGTCTCGATCTTACTCTGCTTTTCTGCGCGGCATTGGAGCAGATAGGTCTTAACCCTGTAATCGTGTTCACCCATGGTCATGCTTTTGCTGGTTTTTGGCTTAAGCCAGAAGAGTTTACGACTGCTGTCGTGGATGATGTCACCGCAGTACGTAAGAGGGTGAAACTTCAGGAGCTTGTGCTGTTTGAGACTACTCTTATAACCCACGCCTCCATACCGCCATTCTCTTATGCGGTAGAGATGGGCGCGAAGCAGGTAGCCGAAGACGCTGATAGTGTTTTCGAGATGCTGCTAGATATCCGTCGCGCCCGTCTGCAGCGTATCAAACCGCTCGCCAGCTCAGAGGCTCAGATCGCACGTGTCGCTGTTTCTGAGTTTGATGAAGCGCCACCGCTTCTGGTGGAGGAAGGAATCGGCATCGCCGATGACAATATTAAGGTACAGGCTGAGGATCTGTCTAAGCTCGACCCAGCAGATCGCCTCGGCCGGTGGCAGCGAAAGCTCCTGGATCTGTCGCTTCGAAATAACTTGCTCAATTTCAAAATGGGTAAGCGAGCGCTGAAGCTTGAATCTCCTGATCCCGGTGCTCTCGAGGACATTCTTGCAAGTGGACAGTCTCTGAAGCTGCTTACGAGGCCTGACCTGATGGATGGTGCAGATCCGCGTGAGCGCGCACTCTATGAGCAGCGTGAGCGAGAAGATGTTCGCCGCCGTCATGCTGAAGATGCTCTCAAGCGTAGGGAAGTATTCGTTGCGCTGACGTCCGCCGAAATGGAGGTCCGGTTAACTGAGTTATATCGAGGCGCTCGTACTGCTTTGCAGGAGGGTGGCTCCAATACTCTCTTCCTGGCCATCGGTTTTCTTAGTTGGACGCGTGAGGATAGGGCCGGGCAGAAGTACAAAGCGCCACTAGTCCTGGTTCCTGTCACTTTGGAGCGTAAGAGTGCACGTTCCGGATTCACCATGGTGCTGCACGATGATGAGCCTCGGTTTAACCCGACTCTGATCGAGATGCTGCGTCAAGACTTTGAACTGGGCTTGGGTTCACTGGAGCAGGAGCTGCCTCGGGACGACTCCGGTCTGGATATCGCAGCCATTTGGAACAAAGTTGGCCATGCTATCAAGGATATCCCTGGCTGGGAGCTGAACGAGGACGTTGTGCTCTCGATGTTCTCGTTTGCCAAGTATCTTATGTGGAAGGATCTTGCCGAGAATGCAGAGCACCTTCGACAGAGCCCTGTAGTCCAACATCTTCTGGATACGCCACGTGATTCGTTCATCTCCGATACCCCGTTTCCGGAGGCGGAGTCACTGGACCGTGATTATGGTCCGACTGATGTGTTCTGCCCATTGCCATCTGATTCATCTCAGCTTGCTGCTGTGATGGCAGCAGCGAAGGGAAAAGATTTCGTTCTCATAGGTCCACCGGGCACGGGTAAAAGCCAAACGATTTCCAACATGATCGCCCAGTCCATCGCTCAAGGGCGCCGGGTACTGTTCGTATCTGAGAAAATTGCTGCCCTGGATGTCGTGTACCGCCGCTTGCGTGAAATCGGTCTGGGTGAGTTTTGCCTTGAACTTCACTCCAGTAAGGCTCGAAAAACGGATGTCCTTGCTCAGTTGCAGTCGGCTTGGGAAGCGAAAGGGGAGGTAGATGCTTCCGCTTGGGAGGTGGAAGCGCAGCGGCTGGCTTCCCTGCGTGACAGCCTCAATATTTATGTCGAGCGTCTGCATCGTCGGCACCGCAATGGCTATACGATCTACGATGCTATCGGGACTGTGACATCGGGTGTTGATGAGGCAGTTGCTGCGCTTTCTTGGTCATCCCCGGACACTCATGATCAGAAGGCCATGCTTGCGCTTCGAGAGCTGGGCGACCGCCTTGAAGTGAACGCGCAGGCTGTGGGTTACAGTCAGCTGGCAGGCAACGCTTTGTCCGGGGTAGGCCAAGCAGAATGGTCGCCTCATTGGCAGCAACAATTCGTGCAGGCGGCTCGTGACGTGCTTCCTGCAGTGCTTGAAGTCCAGCGAGCTGCCGATCGCTTCATTGAGCTGTCAGGGCTTCCTGTTACGGAGTACACCCCAACAGCGCTTGAGGGGCTGTCGATTCTTTCTCGAGTACTTCCCGCTGCCGCTGGGCATGATTGGCGGTTCGCACTGCGCCCCGATGCTCGCTCGATTTCTAAACGCCTGAGTGACGGCTGCACTTGGGTCGACGAACACCGGAACATTAACTCCAGACTCTCATCCTTCTGGTCCTCTCGTATTACTGCTGAAGCTAAACAAGGCATTGATCTGCTGCAGCAACGCCGCGCTACATTCGTTGATCTAGGCCCGGCCTGGCCAGAAAATGTCACTGACGTTCTCGGGCAAGCTGTCACATTGCTGCGTCAGATAGACGACCTCAAGCACCAGCTAACGGCGTCCTACGGGGATGCGATTGAAGTACTTGATACCGAACTCCTACTGCGCGAATGGAAAGAAGCGGAGGAGTCTTTCTGGCCTAAGTCCTGGTTCGGAAAACGCCGCATCGCTGGGCTATTGGCGCCGACGCAGACATCAACAGGTGAAATCGACAATGGCAAGGATCTCGCTACTTGGGTAGAGATTCGGTCGGTGCGTCGAGCAATCGATGAGCTGGAGCCAGGTCATGAGTGTGTTGCTGTTTGGCAAGGTGCCAAATCCGAAGCAACGCATCTCGCGACAGCGATCAAGCTGCAAGAGGCTATGCGGCTTCAGAAAAGTAATTCTGCCTGGATTGATGACGGCTTGCAGTTGGTTGAGCAGGGCCAGGTAGGTGATGAGCTGAAGGAGGAGCTCCGCCGGCTGCGTGCGCTGACTCGTCTCGATGCTGGGTTAGATGAGCTGGTGGATCTCAGTTTAGCAACTAGCTCTCTCTGGAGCGGTTTGACCACTGATATTGACGTGCTGACTGCAGCGCTACGTTTCCAGGCTGAACGACGTGACATTGAAGAACGTGGTCGGCTTGTCGACGATCATCCTCATGTAGAGGAGGGGCGTTGTGGCTCGTCGTTAAAAGCTGATTTTGAGTTGCTCAAGAACAGAGCAGCAGTTGAGCGAGAGTTGGTGGATCTGGCCGATCTGCGAGAAATCGTTCCTGTCTGGAATGACTTGAAAACGAAAGTTGATGTCGTGCGTAGTGCGGCAGCGTTTCAGGGGGAGATGGCTACCGCGGTGGCGAAGCTGGCACTCAATCCTGAGCAGATCGCGGCCTACAAAACACCGCTTCAAACTCTGTTGGGGGATGGTAACGCACTACTTGAACCGGAGGCTGCTATAGCCAATGCCGGTGTTGCTCTTCGAGAAAAGCTTGAGTTGCTACAGGCGCGAGCGGCGCACCTGACGGCTGTCGGTCATTTCACCGAAATGGGCGTCATCGAAACTGCTCACCTGGCGCTAAGTGATATCAAGACAAACTGCGAAACTGTCGTCTCGTCTGAATCGCGCCTTAAGGCATGGTGCGCTTGGCGGAAGGTTCGCGATGAAGCCTACGCTGTCGGCCTGGCGCCGATTGTTCAAGCGATGGAAGCAGGAGCTATCAGCTCTGGAAAAGTCCGGCGTGTATTGGAAGTAAATTATGCCCGCTGGTGGCTGAATACGACGGTCGACAACGAAGAGGTGATCCGGACGTTCGTCAGCGTGGAGCATGAGCAACGCATTCGCGATTTCCGCGCTTTGGACGACAAGTTCACCGAGTTGACCAAGGACTGGCTCCGGGCTCGGCTATGTTCCGACCTACCAAGCCAAGACAGTGTAAGTCGCTCTTCAGAGTGGGGAGTCCTGCGACATGAGATGGGCAAGAAGACCAAGCACATTCCATTGCGGGAGCTGATGAGTCGTGCGCCAGAAGCGCTAACCAAGCTGACTCCATGTTTGCTCATGAGCCCTCTATCCATTGCTCAGTATCTGCCTCCTGCCTCAACGCCATTCGATCTCGTTATCTTCGATGAGGCATCTCAAATACCTGTCTGGGATGCCATCGGCGCAATGGCCCGAGGGAAGCAAGTGGTGATGGTGGGCGACCCCAAACAGCTCCCCCCAACTTCGTTCTTTAACCGAGCTGAGTCGACCGCTGAAGATGAGGATGTAGAGGCTGATCTCGAGAGTATTCTGGACGAGTGCATCAGTGCCAATCTGCCAATGCGTAATCTGAACTGGCACTACCGTAGCCGCCACGAGAGTCTGATCGCTTTCTCGAACCAGCGATACTACCAGTCGAAGCTGGTGACCTTCCCATCACCGTTTACGGCCGACAAAGCAGTACGGTTATGCTCAGTCCCGGGTGTATATGACAAGGGTGGGGCGCGAACAAACTTAATTGAAGCAAGATATTTAGTTGCTGATTTGGTTGCCCGCCTACAGTCTCCGGCCTTCCGCGAAAGCGGTCGGACCGTGGGGGTCGTAACCTTTAACGGCGAGCAACAGAAGCTCATCATGGACATGCTGGATGAGGCTTGCCGGAAAGACCCATCACTCGATTCGTATTTCGCTGAGTCCGAGCTGGAGCCTGTGTTCGTCAAGAACCTTGAGAGCGTTCAAGGCGATGAGCGAGACATCATCTATTTCTCGACCACCTACGGAAAAGACGCTGCCGGTGTGCTGTCCATGAACTTCGGTCCGATGAACCGCCCTGGTGGTGAGCGTCGACTGAACGTGGCAATAACCCGTGCTCGCCAGGAGCTTGTGGTGTTTTCGACCTTGCGCCCAGAGCATATTGATCTAGCTCGTACGCAAGCGATCGGGGTTCGAGATCTTAAGCACTTCTTGGAGTTTGCAGAGCGTGGTCCACGGGCTCTCGCAGAAGCTGACTTTGGTAGCGTGGGTAGTTTTGACAGCCCATTCGAAGAGGCAGTTGCAGCGGCCTTGGCTAAAAAGGGATGGCAGATATTTACCCAAATTGGCGTTTCCTCCTTTCGAATAGACCTTGGGGTTGTCCACCCTGACGCACCTGGACGGTACCTTGCCGGGATTGAATGCGACGGCGCTACCTATCACCGCAGTGCGACCGCTCGTGATCGTGACAAACTCCGTGAGTTTGTACTGCGTGGACTTGGCTGGGAGATTGTTAGGATATGGTCGACGGACTGGTGGGTTGATGCAATTGGAACTGCCGAAAAGGTACATCAACGTCTGAACGAACTCCTTGCTGAGTCCCGAGCCAAGCAGGCTGTCATCGACGCCGCTCAAGAGGCAGAGCGACTGAAAATCGACGCAGCTATGGCTGAGGTCATTGAGGTAGTAAGTCAGGTTACTGTGGTCGCCACAGTCGATAGTGTGGGCGAATCCAATGACCCCTCAGGTGCGTTTCCTGATTTGAAGTATGCCAAGTCGGCATCTGTCAAACCAGATGAGGATGTCCTGGCTTTTGCTCGTCCCCTTGAATATTTGATTTACAAAGAATCCGACCCTCGTCAGGCGGTAAGGTTGGTCGATCCAGATCAGTTCTTTGAGGCGAGCTACACGGAAACGCTGGAGCAGATGATTGCTCATGTCGTGGCGGAAGAGGGACCGGTTCTGGACACGGCGCTTGCAAGGCGCATTGCCCGCGCTCATGGCTGGGTACGAACCGGCTCACGGATACGTGATCGCGTTGACCAAATTGCCCGGGCGCGATTCCGCTCACATGAAGAGGAACAGACAGGAGTCTTTTTCTGGCCGACTCATATCGAGTCGGATGCCAGTGTCGTCTTTCGTAAGCCCGGCGATGAAGACACCACGAGAGGGCTATCTGAAATCTGCCTGCCAGAACTACGTGCTTTGGTTGACGAGATGGCGCAGCGGGGGCACGAAGGAGAGGCCCTAATATATGCGGTCGCGAAGGAAGCTGGTGTAAGCAAGCTTGCTCATGCTGGACGTCAACGGATTGAGAGGGCCGTACGTCTAATGGCGGAGTAAACGAGAAACAAGGGGGCCGTGAAGGTCCTCTTACTTCTGGGAAACTGAACGTGCCCTTGCTCTGAGAAGCGTAGAGTACAAATGCGTTTTTTATGGGCTAACTGATGTTTCGGTTACGAAATGCGCAGGTGATTCAGGCAACGCTAGGAGTTATATTAATGTGCCGTCATATGAACGTTATGGAGAGTCGTGATGGGTTGGAAAGGGACTGTACGTTCGCTGCAAGCGTCTGCGCGGCGATCGGAACGAAACGCTCATCGCCGTCAGCGCGAACTTGAAAAGCGACAGAAAGAGTACGCAAAGATGGAAGCGCTGGAGCAAGCAGCGTATGAATGTGAGGTTTACGAAAATCACGTAGACATCCTCCTTTCGATGCACAAGGAATGTGCCGAGCCCGTAAAATGGAAGCGACTTCTCTCCAACCCTGAACCTGGACAGCCACTCAAAAGCAATACTCTCGAGCAAGAAGCTACGCATGCGGCCGCTACATATCACCCCAATTTCTGGGCTCGGCTCTTCAAGCTAGAGGCTCGTCAGCGTATAGCCCTGGTAGGCAAGATTGGCGCCGCGAAGGCGGAAGACGAAAGGCGATATCAGGCTCAGCTTGATGGATGGAAAACTGCCCATACCGAGTGGGCAGAGGAGAGGGACATTGCTATCCGTATCCTTGATGGTGATCGTCAGGCCAAGCTAGATGCCATCGAAGCTTTCGAGTCGTTTGCAGAAATATCACACCTCGGCTCAGCTATTCAGATGATTGTTCATGAAGGTGGTGTCCTAGAAGCCAAAGTCGCTATCCATGGCTCCGACGTGATTCCTGCCGAAATCAAATCTCTACTCAAAAGCGGCAAGTTGTCGACCAAAGCTATGCCAGTTGGTCGGTTCAACGAACTCCATCAGGACTACGTGTGCAGCTGCGCGCTGCGAGTAGGTCGAGAGTTGTTGGCAATCCTGCCGGATGACCTGGTCATCGTCACCGCTCTTGACAATGTGCTCAACAGCTCGACAGGTCATATGGAGGAACAGCCAATTCTGAGTGTTGCGTTCTCTAGGTTAACTGTTGACGGACTTAACCTCGAAACCATCGATCCATCTGATGCTATGAGGAATTTTGTCCATAACATGAGTTTCAAGAAGGGCGCCGGATTTTCGGCCGTTCCTGCCCTTGATGCTCAGCGCTTCGCCGTAACCATCTAACGCCTAAGGCAATCCATACATAAGGACGCTCATGACCCCTCCATCTCAACCTGTCCGCAAGGTACTTCGAAAAAAAGTAGCTGAAGAATTCACCCCTTTCGACGTTGTTATCACCGCGATTAACTGCACAACAGACGGTGCCGATTTTGTGATCGGAGGTGCTAAGTTTCCGGACCGGAAAGAGACGTTGACTATTGGAACATCTGTTCTAGTCGACGCCGGTAGCGACGGTTATTTACAACTAAGGCTCATGGGCAGCAGTTACAGCGAAGCAGATGTTTTGCTTACTGGCGTGTCGATTCAGGCTCAATTGTTCGGTAGCATCGAAATCGAGAGTCAACAAACCTCGTTTACACCCCAAGATATAGCCAGGATTCAGCAGGGGTTTAAGCAGGTACTCGATGAGTTAAAGAGCAATGCCGATGTTAGCGCACAACAATTTGCGATACTGAAAAACCAACTGGATACGGCTGCACAGGCAGCTAACCGTCTTAGCCGAAAAGATTGGGTTATTTATTTTCTAGGTATCCTGGCGTCGGTCACCATTTCGGCTGGCTTCTCTTCAGATGCTGCGAAAGCGTTGATGCACGCGGTAGATCATTCGGTCGGGCAAGGGGCTGTGTTTGTCATTCGTCTTCTAGGCAAGATTTGAGTTAAATCGTCGACAGCGCCTAACGGGTTCTGTCGACGGTTGACGCAGAGGCCTCAATAGCGCATTTCCACCGCCACATAAGCCCCAATCCCATCCCCCGGATACAACGACGCCGTATCCTGCCCCTTCGCGTCATACAACGGCTGCACCGCCGTCACGTATTTCTGATTGGTCAGGTTCTTCAAATCCAGCGACACCTTCCAGTCCTTGCTCGGCGTTTCATACCCCACGTTCGCCCCGAAGATTGTGTAGGAGGGCGCATAGAAGCTGTTCGCATAGTCCACCGCCGTACGCGAAGCCGATTGCACATTCACCCCGGTATAGAAGCCCGCTGGGTGCTGATACTGCACTTCGCCCTGATAGATATGCTTCGGAATCCCCGGCAGTTGGTTGTCGCCGAAGGTCGGGTCGTGGCGGTAGTAGAAGTCGTTATAGGTATACACCTGGCGCAGGGTGATTTTTTCACCCGAGGAGTTTTCCCACAGGCGTGTATTCAAGCCGGCCTCGATCCCTTGGTGGATCGTCGGCGTGGCGTTGAATGCACCGGTGACCGCAGCAGCCGTGGAGGTGGCCGGGATGATCTGCACGTTGAGCAATTCATTTTTCACCCACGAGCGGTAGAGCGCCAGGCTGCCGTCGAAGATGCCCGACGAACCCTTGATCCCGACTTCCACGGTATTGGCTTTCTGTTCCACCAGCGGCCGTACGTACGGCGTGGTCGGCCCGGAGCCGGAGTATTCCCACGACGCCGGTGGATCGACGGAGCGGCTGACGTTGGCAAACACTTGCAGTTGTGGGTTGAACTCGTAACGCACGCCCACTCGCGGTGCCAGGCTCCAGTTGTCGTAGGTCACATCGCTCGGGTAGGTGGTGGTGTTGGCCACCAGGGCTTCCTTGACGTCGGCATGGCGGCGCACGTTGATCGCCGAGACGCCACTGGTCAGCCACAGGCCGTCCACCAGTTCCAGGTCGTTGCCCACGGAGAACACGTGATCAAACGAGGAGCTGTAGTCGACGAACTTGCGCGTCTGTTTGTTGGCGAAGGTGGAGTCGACCTGGCCCTTGAGGTGCTCGGTGGAGGTGAAGGCCAGGCTGGAGCGGCTTTCGTGGCCGAACAGGGTGTCGCGGCGGTCGTAGTTGATCACCGCGCTCAGGTCATGCCAGTCCCAGTAGCTGGGGTTGCTCGGGCTGTTCGGGCTGTTGTTGTGGGCGTACTGGTAGTAGACGAAACCCACCGACAGGGTGGCGTCGTCCTCAAAGGTGTAGGTGGTCTTGCTGCCCAGCCATACGCTGCCGGGGCGACGGCTGCCGGCGCCGCTGCTTTCGGCGGTGGCACTGGCGCGGTCGGAGTGGTGCTTGACCGCATCCAGGGTGGTGGCGCTCGGGTCGTTGTGGAACTCGTCGCGGTAACGCAGCATCACCCGGGTTTCGAGTTGCGGGCTGAAGCGGTAGCCAAAGTTGGCCACCACGCCCTGGCTCTTCGACAGGCTGTAGTCGCGGTAGCCGTCGCTGCGGTAGTTGTCGGCATTCAGGTAGTAATCGAACGCACCCTCGACGCCGCCGACACTCAGGCTTTGCTTGTTGTAGCCGTAGCTCCCGGTTTCCGCTCGCACCCGCAGCCCGGGTGCGGTGTAACCGGTCTGGTTGACGAAGTTGATGGCGCCGCCAAGGCTCAGTGCGCCGTACTGGAAGGCGTTGGCACCCCGCAGGATCTCGGTGTAGTTCACCCCCGAGCCGTTGAGGAATTCGTAGGGTGTGCCGCCCGGGCCGGTGATCGGCAGGCCGTCGAACAGGAACTTGATGCCCTCACGGAAATACCCCGGCGAGGTGTTGGCGCCCGAGCCACGAATGGAGATCTTGGCCGCGTCGTTGCCGCCGGTGGACTGCACGAACACGCCCGGCTGATAGGCGAGGGTGTCCTGCAAGGTGGCGGTGCGTCCCTTGGCCACTTGTTCGCTGTCGACCACGCTGGTGCCGCCTGGCACTTCGGACAGCTGACTTTTGGCTGCCTCAACGGGCGTGATTTTTTGTGCCTCTACTGTCACCGTCTTTAGCCGTGTTCCGGTCGTCGGTGTGACCTCATCATCTGCCTGCACACTGGCGGAAAAAACCAGGGCTGAGCCCAGCCCCACCATCGCCAGCCAAGTTGCCTGCCGCACGGCAAGTGTCAACTTTTGCAACTCTCCCCGAAAGATTGGATCCATTAAGCGTGTTCCTTGTGAATAGATAAAAGAGCCCCAGCTTTCTATTCGAATAGTCATGCCTGTTTCGCTCTGAGCAGTTTCTATGCCAAGACTATTGGTCAAGGAATACGGGCGCTTAGTTAAGGTTAAGTGTTCTGCGGGATACTTTGTTTTGAATCGGTGTTTGATTCTCAACAGTCAACTTTAATGGCTGGGATTGCTGCTGCTGTCGCGAACGCAACAGTTGATAAGCAGTGTGTAAGGCTACCAACAATCCCGGGGTGTATAACGGGTATAACCATATAAGTGTTTGGCAGTGTTCGCCCCGTTTTACAAGGGTTTTGCGCTGGTTTTGTGGTCAATATGGCGTTTCTTGAAGACTGGCATGCTCACTGCATTACACCCCGTAATTGCAAACTTTCAGTGTTCATCGAGTTCCTCTAAGGAAGTGTCATTGACAACCATCCTGAAACTTTCGGCGGTTATTTCACTGTGCCTGGCAGTCAATGCCTGCTCACCGGCTGCGGCACCGAAACATGAAACGTCTGCGGCTGATGGCACGGTCACCAACGGTGTAGTGACTTATTCGGCGACGGACTTTCATGAGTCGTCACCGGGGCGCAGTGGCGGAACTTTGCGCGTCTCAGCCGCCTCCGACGCCGGCAGTTTCGATGTTCATGCACTGTCTAACGGCAACATCCAGTGGATGGGCCGGATTCTCTTCGATTGCCTGGTGTACCAGGACGAGCAGGGCAATACCAGCCCGTGGCTGGCCCGCTCCTGGGACATCTCCGACGACGGCAAGACCTACACCTTTCACCTGCGCGACGACGTGACCTTCAGCGACGGCGAGAAATTCAATGCCCAGGCGCTGCAAACCAACCTGGACCACATGCGCGACCCGGCGACCAAGTCCCCACTGGCCGCGGCCTATATCGCGCCGTACCTGGATGGCAAGGTCATCGACGACTACACCTTCGAAGCCCATTTGCGCGAACCCTATACGCCGTTCCTGGATGTGCTGGCGCAGTCCTGGCTGAGCATGATCTCCCCCAGGCAGATTCGCGAGGCGCCGAAGACCATCGCCGAGCACCCCATCGGCAGCGGGCCGTTTACGTTGCAGAGCTACACCCGTGACCAGGGCGCGGTGTTCATCAAGCGCCCCGGCTATAACTGGGCGCCACCGGTGACGCGCCACGCGGGCGAGGCCTACCTGGACCGTATCGAACTGAGCTACGTCCCCGAAGCCATGATCCGCTTCACGGCGCTAGAGTCCGGCCAGTCGGATTTCGCGCTTGATGCACCGGCCCAGAATGCCGCCGCCATCCGCGCCAACCCCGACCTGGTGATGCGCAGCCGGATTCGCAAGGGAAACCCGAGCCGTGGCATCGTGTTCAACGTCGAGCAGGCGCCATTCGACGACGTGCGAGTACGTCGCGCCGTGGCCAAAGCCGTCGACCGCGAAGGATTGGCGTGGATTTCCGGCTTCGGCGAATACATCGCCAAAGCCGATTTCCTGGCGGCGAATACCCGGTTTTATCAACCCAACAAAGAGGCCCTGGCCTACGACGTCAAGGCGGCCAATACCTTGCTCGATGATGCCGGTTGGACAGGGCGCGACGCCCAGGGCTATCGGACCAAGGCCGGGCAGCGCCTGAAGGCGACCTTGTTGGCCTATAGCAGCCCGGCCTTTCCCGGCAGCGTTTCGGTGGCCATCCAGGCCGACCTGAAAAAAGTCGGCTTTGAGATGACCGTCGAGATGCTGCCGCTGACCCGGGTGATCGAGAGGCGCTATGCCGGTAAGTTCCAGGCGATGGCGGACGGTTACTGGCACACCAACACACCCGACGGCATGTTCGTGCTTTATCACAGC
Organism: Pseudomonas sp. D4002; assembly: GCF_013385665.1. Classification (NCBI taxonomy): domain Bacteria; kingdom Pseudomonadati; phylum Pseudomonadota; class Gammaproteobacteria; order Pseudomonadales; family Pseudomonadaceae; genus Pseudomonas; species Pseudomonas sp. D4002. The sequence goes on along the minus strand of NZ_JACAPN010000017.1, from coordinate 7,663 downwards.
GAGTCCATCAGCACCGATAAAAGGATCGGCCAGAACGTTGGACGCTTCCGTGATGCCGAACTGGATCGCGTGCTCAGCGCCGCTCGCCAATCCCGCGATCCGGTTGAGTTGCAGGCGCTCTATGGCGAGGCACAAAAGCGCCTGACCGAAACCGTGCCGTCGGTGCCTTCGGTGGAAGCCCAGGTACTCACCGCCTATGGTCGACAAGTCCAGGGCGTGATTTTCGATACCTCCCACAACGTACCGTTCTTCACCAGCATCTGGCTGGACCGGGGGCAACCATGAGCCTGTTCAAATCCATCGCCTGGCGCCTGCTGGCGGGCATTGGCGTGCTGTGGGGCGCGGCGACGCTGACGTTCCTCGCGGTCAATTTCAGCGGCGGTGACACGGCGCTGGCAATCCTCGGCGGGCCGGATTCGATGCCCACCCCGGAGCTGCTGGCCCGGGTGCGTGCCGAGTACGGCCTGGACCAACCCCTCATCGTGCAATACGGCAATTACCTGGTGCGCCTGGCCCATGGCGACCTGGGCGAGTCCTATCGCTTGCGCATCCCGGTGCAGCAGGCGATTGCCGAGCAGATCGGTGCAACCATTCAACTGTCCCTGAGCGCGGCGTTGCTGGCGGTGGTATTGGCCCTGGTGTGCGCGATCCTCACCGCCAACCGTTCGCGTTGGGTGCGTTCAGCCGTTTCAGGCAGCGAGCTGGTGCTGTCTTCAGCACCTTCGTTTGTGATCGGGATGCTGTTGTTGCTGGTGTTTTCGTTTCATTGGCACTGGTTGCCGCCCTCCGGCTCCGTTGGCTGGCGCTCATTGATCCTGCCCTCGATCGCGCTGGCGTTGCCGGTGGCGGCAGTGCTGACCCAGCTGTTGCGCCAGTCCCTGGAAGACACCCTCGAACAACCCTTTATTGCCATGGCCCGTGCCCGTGGCTTGTCCGAAACCGCTGTGCGCCTGCGTCATGCCTTGCGCCATGCGCTGGTGCCGTTGGTGACCCTGGCCGGGTTCGTGTTCGCCAGCCTGCTGGGCGGCGCGGTGGTGGTGGAGTTGCTGTTTGCACGCCAGGGCATCGGGCGCTTGATGCTCGATGCCACCAGCAACAAAGACGTGCCGGTGGTGCTGGGCGTGACCTTGCTGGCCGCCACCGTCTATGTGCTGGTGAACCTGGCCGTCGATTTGATCAACCGCTGGATTGACCCTCGGGCCAACCAAGCGTGAGTGCCTTTGAAGAAGGAAAAACCATGAGTGCTTCGATCCCCGCTGAAGTGAGGTATGCCGACTTGCACCAGCGTTTCGCTGACGTATTTGCCCGGATAGCCGACACCGCCGTCGCCCGCGAGCAGCAACGCGAGCTGGCCCATGACGCGGTGGCTTGGCTGCGCGAGGCCGGCTTTGGCGCACTGCGTGTGCCGCAGGCCTTGGGCGGCCTGGGTGCAAGCCTGCCGCAGCTGTTTCGCCTGTTGATTGAACTGGGAGAGGCCGATTCAAACCTGCCGCAGATCGTGCGCGCGCATTTTGGTTTTGTCGAAGGCCGGCTTTCCAGCCACGACAGCGCTTCCCAGGATTACTGGTTCGCCAAAGTCGTCGACGGCGAGTTGTGGGGCGCCGCGATGGCCGAGCGCACCGACACCACCCGCAACTCGGTGACCCTCAGCGCGGTCGACTCCGGCTGGCAGCTGGACGGCGAGAAGTACTACTGCACCGGCACGCTGTACGCCAACTGGATCGCCGCCGTGGCCCTGGATGGCGAAGATTTTGTCAGCCTCGCGGTACGCACCGACGCGCCGGGTGTCACCGTCGAGGATGACTGGGACGGCTTTGGCCAGCGACTCACCGGCAGCGGCACCACCCGCTTCAAGGCGGTGAACGTACCGGAGCAGCACATTGTGCGGCGCTTCAAGAAAGACGAACTGCGCGCCGAGTCCTACCTGAGCGCTTTCTACCAGCTGTTCCACCTGGCGACCCTGGCCGGCATCGCCAACGCCGTGCTGCGTGACGCCACCGAATTCGTCAAGGGCCGCACCCGCGCGTTTGGTGTGCCGGGGCAATCGAGCCCCAAGGATGACCCGCTGGTGCAGCGGGTGATTGGCCGCTTGTCGAGCCTGGCCTATGCCGCACGCACCCAGGTGCTGGCCGTCGCGGAGGTGCTGCAGGACGTGCACGAAGCGGAGCAGGGCGGGCACGCAACCGAACAGCATTACACCGAGGCCGAGATTCGCGCTTTTCAGGCGCAACAGATCGTGCTGGAACAGGTGCTGGAAGCCACCACGCTGCTGTTCGAAGTCGGCGGCGCCTCCGCCACCAGCGAGTCGCGTCGCTTCGACCGGCATTGGCGCAACGCACGAACCCTGGCCTCCCACAACCCGGCGATCTTTCGCGAACGGGCACTGGGCAACTACTACCTCAATGACGTCACCCCGAACGCCGCCTGGCGCAGCCTGCAAGCCGCCGACGCCGAGCAGCAGGCCGCCCGCGACGAAGCGAGTGCGGTATGAGCCATCAACCCTTGAAGAAAAAAGGATCACCCATGCGTTACCGCCAACTGGGCAATAGCGACATCCAAGTCAGCGTGCTGGGCCTCGGCACCATGACCTGGGGCCACCAGAACACCGAAAACGATGCCCATCAACAGATCGACCTGGCACTGGCCGAAGGTATCAATTTCATCGACACCGCCGAGATGTACCCCACGCCCACCAAGGCCGAAACCTGGCGCACCACCGAGCGCTACATCGGCAGCTGGCTGGCGGCCAGTGGTCGACGTGACGAGGTGATCCTGGCGAGCAAAATCGCCGGCCCGGCCCGTGACCCCAGCAGCCAGCAGCACATCCGCGACGGCCTCAGCCGCCACGACCGGCGCAACATCGTCGAAGCCCTCGACGGCAGCCTCAAACGCCTGAACACCGACTACCTCGACCTGTACCAACTGCACTGGCCCGACCGCACCACCAACATCTTCGGCCAGCGCGAATACCCGTATCAGGCAGACACCCAGAGCGTGGCCATCGAGGAAACCCTGGCGGTGCTGGCCGATCAGGTCAAGGCCGGCAAGGTACGCCACATCGGGGTTTCCAATGAAACCCCGTGGGGCGTCGCCGAGTTTCTCAAGCAAAGCGAACGCCTCGGCCTGCCGCGCATTGCCAGTGTGCAAAACCCCTACAGCCTGCTTAACCGCCTGTACGAAGGCGGCCTCTCGGAGTTCACCCATCGCGAAGGCGTCGGCCTGCTGGCGTACTCGCCGCTGGCCTTCGGTGCGCTCACCGGCAAGTACCTCGGCGGCGCACGGCCCGAGGGCTCACGGCTGTCGGCGGTGTACCGCACTTTCAATCGCTACGACAGTGCCTCGGCCCAGGAGGCCATCACCGGCTACGTGGAGATAGCCCGGCAACATGGCCTCACCCCGGCCCAACTGGCCCTGGCCTTCATCATCGACAAACCCTTCGTCACCAGCGCACTGACCGGGCAAACCAGCCTGGCGCAATTGCGCGACAACCTCGGCGCGCTGGACGTGACTCTTGGCGATGAGATCAAGGCGCAGATCCAGGCCATCCACCAGCGCATCCCCAACCCCGCGCCTTAGCACCAGGAGCCTGGCATGACGCAAACCATTGAAACGTTGATCGGCAATCGCCCGTTGCGTCTTGTCGGGTTTACCCAACTGCGGCCGGGTCTGTTGCTCGCCGGGGTATTTGTCGGGCTGTTGCTGTTGGCCGCTGTTGTTCCGCACTGGCTGGCCCCGTATGACCCGCTGGAGGCGTCGGCGCGCATGGCGTTCCAGGCGCCGAGCAATGTGCATTGGCTGGGCACTGATGAGAACGGGCGCGATGTGCTCAGCCGATTGATTTATGGCGTGCGTTCGTCGCTGTTCATGGGCCTCGCCGCCACCGCGCTGGGCCTGGCCTGGGGCACCTTGCTCGGCTTGATCGCAGGCCTTGGGCCGCGCTGGCTGGACAGCGCATTGATGCGCGGGATCGACGTGCTGCTGTCCTTTCCCGACCTGTTGCTGGCGCTGGTGATCATCACGTTTTTCGGCCAGGGCACGGCCAATCTGATTCTCGCGATAGGCATTGCCGGTGTGCCGCGTTATGCGCGCCTGGTGCGGGCGCAAACCCTCAGCGTACGTAATGCCGGCTACGTCGAATCCGCCGTCACCCTCGGCCAATCGCAGCTGGCGGTGGTGCTGCGGCACATCCTGCCGAATGCGTTCAAGCCCGTGTTGATCCTCGCCACCATCGGCATCGGCGGCGCGATCACTGCCGGTGCCGCCTTGAGTTTCCTCGGCTTCGGCGCACCGCCGCCTGCGCCGGAGTGGGGCGGGATGATGTCCATCGGGCGCAGCTTCCTGGCCAATGCGCCGTGGCTGGTGGCCTGGCCCGCCCTGATCATCACCCTGACCGTTGTTTCCATCAGTGCCATCGGCCGCGAACTCTTGCGCCGCAGCGAAGGAAAGCCTCTATGACGATGAACATCCATACCCTCGGCCCGCTGGTCGATATCCGCGACCTGACAGTACGTTTCGGCCAGGCCGAGCCAGTGTTGCACGGTGTCAGTCTGCAGTTGAGCCGGGGTGAATGCCTCGCGCTGGTGGGGGAGTCGGGGTCCGGCAAAAGCGTCACCGCCCGCACCCTGGCTGGCCTCACCGGCAAGGACGCCCATGTCCAGGCTGCCAAGCTGGCCTTCCAGGGCGTCGACCTGCGCCAGCTCAACGAGCGGGCCTGGCAGCAACTGCGCGGCGCGAGCATCGGCTTTGTGATGCAGGACGCGTTGGGCGCGCTGGACCCGCTGCGCCGCGTCGGTGCCGAGATCGAAGAACCGTTGCACCTGCACACCGCATTGGGCCTGGAAGCGCGCCGCCTGCGGGTGCTGGAACTGCTGCGGGATGTCGGTGTGCCGGAACCGGAACTGCGCGCCAGCCAATACCCCTGGCAACTTTCCGGTGGCTTGCGCCAGCGGGCGCTGATCGCCTCGGCGATTGCCTGCAATCCGCGGCTGATCATTGCCGATGAACCCACCACGGCACTGGATGCCACGGTGCAGGCCCAGGTCATCGCCCTGCTGGAGAGCCTGCGCGGTGAAGACAATGCACTGCTGATGGTCAGCCACGACCTGTCGGTGGTCTCGCGCCTGGCCGATCGCGTGGCCGTGATGCGCCACGGGGTGATCGTGGAGGAGGGCAGCACCGAACAGGTCCTGCAAGACCCGCGTCATCCGTATACCCAACTGCTGCTGCGGGCCGCCAAGGCCGTGCACTTCCAGCCCACACGCCGACTGCTCACGGCGGTGGAGCCCGAGCCGGCGCCCCAGGGCGAAATACTGCTTGAAGCACGCGAGCTGTCCAAAACCTTTGTCGGCCCCGACGGCAAAACCCGCACGGTGCTGAACCAGGTGTCGCTACAGCTGCGTCGCGGCGAGACGCTGGGGGTGGTGGGCGAATCGGGTTGCGGCAAGACCACCTTGACCCGGCTGATACTCGGCCTGGAAACCGCCGATGCCGGCGAGGTGTGGATCAATGGCCAGCGCTGGTCCGACCTCGACGCCAGGCAAAAACGCGAAGCCCGGCGTGCGGTGCAAGTGGTGTTCCAGGACCCGCTCAGCTCCTTCGACCCACGCTACACCGTGCAGCGTGTGCTGTTCGAAGCGCTGGTGGTGGCTGGCGTACCGCGTCATGCCCGGCGCGACCGTGCCCTGGAACTGCTGGAACTGGTACGCCTTGATGCCAGCGCCTTGTCGCGCCGGCCGATCGAACTTTCCGGTGGCCAGCGCCAGCGCATCGCGATTGCCCGAGCGTTGGCGTCCGAGCCGCAGATCCTGATCTGCGATGAACCGGTGTCGGCGCTCGACGTGTCGGTACAGGCACAGATTCTCGAACTGCTCGACGACCTCAAGCGCCGCCTCGGCCTGGCCTGCCTGTTCATTTCCCATGACCTCGGCGTGATCAATCACGTCAGCGAGCGTGTGCTGGTGATGAAGGCCGGTGAAGTGGTGGAGTCCGGCTCGGTACGCGCGGTGTTCGACCGTCCGGCCCATGCCTATACCCGCGCGCTGATCGATGCGATCCCGACCCTTGAAACCGACTACACGCCGATCCCGTTCTACCTGAATGTCGCGATCTGACGTATTGGAAAACGTATCTACGAAAGGAGTGCTCCTGGTGCCCAAGCAACTGCACGTGAATTTGTTTGAAATGAACTGCGTCAGCCACATCGTCCATGGTTTGTGGGTGCACCCGGACAACAACCGGCACCGTTTCAACGACCTGGACTATTGGACCGAGCTGGCGCAGCTGCTGGAATACGGCACCTTTGATGGCGTGTTCCTGGCCGATGTGATTGGCACCTATGACCGCTTTCGCGACGGCCCCGAGACCTCGCTGCGTGAGGGCATGCAGATTCCCAGCAACGACCCGCTGCTGGTGATTCCGGCGATGGCCGGGGTGACCAAGAACCTGGGTTTCGGCGCGACCTTTTCCACCACCTACGAACCGCCGTTCGCGTTTGCGCGGCGCATGAGTACCCTCGATCACCTGACCAAGGGGCGGGTGGGCTGGAACATCGTCACCTCGTATTTGCCGAATGCGGCGCGCAACTTCGGGCATGACACTGAGGTGGTTCACGATCACCGCTACGAGATCGCCGATGAATACCTCGACGTGCTGTACAAGCTTTGGGAAGGTTCCTGGGACGATGACGCGGTGATTGTCGACCGTGAGCGTCGGATCTACACCGATCCGGACAAGGTGCGCTATATCAACCACGTGGGGGAGCACTTCAAGGTTGCCGGCCCACACTTGTGCCAGCCTTCGCGGCAGCGTACGCCGGTGTTGTTTCAGGCTACGGGGTCACCGGCCGGGATCGAGTTTGCCGGGCGGCATGCCGAAGTGGTGTTTACCGGTGGTAATGATGCGCCGGCGGTGCGGGCGAATATCCAGGCGATGCGGCAGAAGGCAGTTGAGCATGATCGCGATCCGGCGGGGTTGAAGTTTATTGTGATGGCGGGGGTGATCGTTGGGCGGACGGATGAGGAGGTGAGTGCCAAGCTCGACAGTTATCGCAAGTTGGTGAGTGTCGAGGCGTCGCTGGCTCACGGGCAGTCGGCGATTGATTTGACGGCGTATCCGCGGGATACGTTGATCAGTGATCTGGTGAGTCGGCAGGTCAAGGGGTGGGAGAGTTTGAGCCGGTACAAGGCGGACTCCACTGTTGGGGCGGTATTGGCGCAGCTGGGTGGGTTTAATCGCGAGCGGTTTTTTGTCGCGGGTACGCCGACGGTGGTGGCGGACGCGATTGAGAAATGGCTGGATGAGGATGGGATCGACGGGATTAACCTGAGGCAGTACTTGTCGTTTGAGACGGCGCGGGACTTTATTGAATTGGTGGTGCCGGAGTTGCGTCGTCGGGGGCGGTTTCGTGAGCGGTACAACGAGGGGGAGACGTTGCGGGAGCGGTTGTTTGGGGCTGGGCGGGCGCGGTTGCCGGGGGACCACTTTGGGGCGCGTTATCGGGATCCGGCGGCGTTGCTGAAGCCGGCGTTGCCATTGCGGTTTTCATCGTGAGTTGGTGTACATATCCGTTGCTGCGGTAACGGCGGCTTGGGGTTCCGCTCTTACAGCGGGTCACTTTTGGCAAACGCCCGGAATGCCGGCCCAGCCAAAAGTAACCAAAAGGTCT